>NZ_RPSE01000089.1:0-19131 GCF_003949955.1 Streptomyces sp. WAC05292 | reverse complement strand
GGGGGGAGCTGGTCGGGGCGGCGCTGCTCGGCACCGGGCGGCGCCGCGGCAGCCCGCGGGAGCTGCTCGACGCGGCGGCCGTGCACACGCTGCGCCGCCGCGCCGGGCTGAGGCCCGCCGAGGCGGCGCCCCGGCCGCGGCCCGCACCTGCGGACCCGCGGCCGGAGCCGCCGGAGCCCGCCCGGCGGCGGCTCGCGCAGCTGCTGGCCGGGTGGGCCGGAGCGGGAGGTGGATCCGGGCGGCGGGGGGCCTCGCCGGACCTGGCGGAACTGCTGCCGCAGTGGCTGGCGGCCGCCGGCCGGCACGGCTACCGGGCGCCCGCGGCGCTGCTGCCTGCGCTGCTCGACGCCGCCCGGGCCCGCAGCGACCTGCGCCCGCAGGCCCTGGCCCTGGCGGGGCCGCGCGGGATGTGGCTGGCGGGGCTCAACCCCGACTGGAGGTTCGCGCTGCGCGGCGGGGCGGGCGGGGGCCTGCCCGACCCGGAGGACACCGCCGCGGTGCGGCGGCTGTGGCAGGAGGGGCTGTTCGCGGAGCGGGCGGGCCTGCTGGGCGCCGTACGGGCCCGCGATCCGGCCGCGGCGGTACGGCTGCTGTCGTCCACCTGGGCCACCGAGCGCGCCGAGGACCGGCTGATGTTCCTCGACTCGCTGCGGGTCGGGCTGTCCGCCGGCGACGAGCCGTTCCTGGAGGCCGCCCTGGACGACCGGAGCCGCAACGTCCGGGCGACCGCCGCCGAGCTGCTGTCGGCGCTGCCGCAGTCCGCACTGGCCCGTCGGATGGCCCGGCGGGCGCTCGCCTGCGTCGGGCCGGCCGGCGTGGCCCCGCCGGCCGAGTGCGACGCGGGCATGCTGCGCGACGGAGTCGCCGAACGGCCGCCCGCCGGGCGCGGCGAGCGCTCCTGGTGGCTGGGCCAGTTGGTGGAGGCGGCGCCGCTGTCCTGCTGGCGGGACCGCTTCGGGGGCCTGGACGCCGCCGCGATCGTCGCCCTGCCGATGCCCGGGGGTGAGAGCTGGGCCGAGGAGCTGCACGCGGCGTGGTGCCGGGCGGCGGTGCGGCAGCGGGACCCGGAGTGGGCGGCGGCGCTGCTCGGCTCGCCGGCGGCCCCGACCGCGACCGCCCCGGGCACGGCCTCGCTCGCCGAGCGGGCCCGGCTGCTGTCGGTCCTGCCCGAGGGGGAACGGGCCGGCTGGGTGGCCCGGTTCGTCGGTGCGCACGGACTGTCCGAGGCGTTCCAGCTGCTCGGGGCGTGCGCCGTGCCGTGGGCGGGGCCGCTCGGCCGGGCCGTGGTCGACGCGCTCGACGCGGCGCGGGAGGCGGGCGGCTACCCGTGGAGCTTCAGCGGGGTGATGGGGCTGGCCGAGCGCTGCCTCGACCCGGCCGAGGCCGGCCGGCTGGAGGCGCTGACCGCCGCCGCGCAGCAGGCGGCGGACCCCGGCGGGACCGCGGGCGCGGGCGCGTACTGGGCCGAGGCCTTCCAGCGGCTGACGGCCACCCTGCGGCTGCGCGCGGCGATGCTCGCCGAACTCGCCGCGGGGCCCGCCGTGTGACGCACCGCCGTGTGACCCGCCGCCGGGCGGCCCGCACTCCTCGGAGGGCGGGCCGCCCGGGGCGGCGCGGTCAGCGGCTGATGTTCTCGCGCACCCAGTCCACGATCGACGTCGTCGTCGCGCCCGGGGTGAAGATCGCGGCCACGCCCTTCTCCTTGAGGGGGGCGATGTCGTCCTCCGGGATGATGCCGCCGCCGAACACCTTGATGTCCTCGGCCTCGCGCTCCCGCAGCAGCTCCAGCACGCGGACGAACAGCGTGTTGTGGGCACCCGAGAGGATCGACAGGCCGATGGCGTCGGCGTCCTCCTGGATGGCGGTGTCCACGATCTGCTCGGGGGTCTGGTGCAGGCCCGTGTAGATGACCTCCATGCCCGCGTCCCGCAGGGCGCGCGCGATCACCTTCGCGCCGCGGTCGTGGCCGTCGAGACCCGGCTTGGCCACCACCACACGGATCGGACCGGTCACACCCATCGCACTGCCTCCCGAGTGAACGAACGTTAAGTACAGCATCGCGCACGCCGCCGTTTCACGGTCAAGCGGGAGGGGGAAATCACACGTGGGACGGCGTTGATTCACCGCCGGGGGAGCCGCACCGCCAGGCACCGCGCCACCGTACCGGCAGCCGCACGGCACGGCGGCGCGGTCGGCAGCAGTCCCAAAGGTCTTAGGGGAGGCCGTCGATGGGGCTGTCGCCGTGGCTGTCCGCGCCCTTTTCCGCATTCGCCCGAGCCGGGGTCCTGGAGGCCGTCCTGTTCGGCGCGCACGTCGTGCACTACCCGACCGGGATCCGGCAGGAGAAGCCCGCCGAGCCCGGGCCGGGCGGCGTGCACCCGCCGGTGCTGCTGCTGCACGGCTTCACCGACAACCGGTCCGTGTTCGTCCTGCTGCGCCGCCACCTCGCCGCGGACGGCCGCCGGCGGGTGGAGGCGCACAACTACTCGCCCCTGACGCGCGACGTGCGCGCCGCGGCCGGGCGCGTCGCCCGGCGCGTCGAGGAGTTGTGCGAGCGGACGGGCCGGGACCGGGTGGACCTCGTCGGGCACAGCCTGGGCGGGCTGGTCGGCCGGTACTACGTCCAGCGGCTCGGCGGCGACGCGCGCGTGCGCACCCTCGTCACGCTGGGCTCCCCGCATTCCGGTACGCGCGTCGCGCCGTTCATGGACGCCCACCCCCTCGTCCGGCAGATCCGCCCGGACTCCCCGCTGATCGCCGAGCTGCGCGCCCCCTCCCCCGGCTGCCGCACCCGATGCGTGGCGTTCTGGAGCGGGTGGGACGAGCTGATGGTGCCGGCGGACGCCGCGCGCATCGAGCACCCCGACCTGATGGCGGAAAACATCGAGGTCAGGGGCATCGGACACCTGGCGCTGGCCGTGCACCCGGCCGTCGCGGCGGCGGTCCGGCGGGTCCTCGACGGGCCGGGTCCGGCGGCCGCGGAGACATCCGGCGAGGCGGCCCCGGCCGCTTGAGCACCGCACCCCGCCGGAGTCGAACGAATTTCGAACTCAAGGCCAAGGCTGGGCATGGGACGGGCCGAAAGACAGCCGAATGCCCGGTTCCGCTCAGCCGGAACCCCGCCGAAGATTGTCGTGGCCAGTGACCGCCGGGTACAGTCACGCCACTGCTCTCCCCAGGGATTCCCCCGTCCCTGGCCACCCAGGCCCCCACTGCCGAGGCGAAAGAGAAGTTGGTGAACGACCGCCCCTCGTCGGGCCTGTACCCCGATCCCGGGTACGACGGCCTTTCGACCACCACTTTCGCCGGTGACTCCCCCTACGTTTCCTATGAAACGCAGGGCCAGGGTTACGACTACACGGCGTACGGCACCTACGACACCGGTACCGCCGGAGCGTACGACGCCACCGCCGCCTGGACCGCGGTCCCCCAGACCGGCTACGCCCAGGACGGCTACCTGCCGACGATCCCGGCCCAGGGCGCACACGAGGAAGCGGCCACCGGCCAGTGGGACACCGGCGCCTGGACCGCTCCCGGCACCGACTACCAGTCCGCGGCCGCCGCGTTCGGGTACGACCAGACCGGCCAGTGGGCGGCGCCCGGATACGGCACCGCGGGCACGGAGACCGGCGCGTACGACGCCACCGCCTGGAACACCGTCCCCCAGGACCAGCAGCAGACCCAGACGTTCTCCTTCGCCTACGAGGCCGAGGCGCAGCAGCCGCAGCCGCAGCCGCAGGACTCCGGCTACGCGGACGACGCCTACACCGGCACCGCCGTGTTCGAGGCGGTCCCGGAAGACGCCTTCACTCCCGACTTCGAGGCCGGCTTCGAGCCCGACGCGGCACCGGCCCCCGAAGCCGGGGCCGACGAGGCGTTCGACGCGCCCTCCCCCGTACACGACCTCCCGACGCAGGCCATGCCCGTCACCCCGGCACCCGCCGGCCCCGTCGCAGGCCCGCGGGCCTCGCGCCGCGCAGGCGCCAAGTCCGGGCACACCGGCGGCGGCAGCGGCCGCCGCCGCACCCCGGCGAAGCGTTCCGCCCTGCTCACGGTGGCGGTCCCCTCGGCGTGCGTGGTGGGCGTCGCCGGCGTCGCCGCGGCCTCCGTCGGCGGCCTGACCGGCGGCGAGAAGCCCGCCGAGGACACCACCACGATGGCCGCGCCCGACCCGGCGTCGGTCAAGCCCGTCGCGGCGAACAGCAAGCTCGACACCCAACTGGAGGCGCTCAGCGCCGACGCCGGGGACTTCGCGGACCGCGCGAGCCGCACCCAGGAGCGCATCGACCTGCGCCAGCGCCAGGACGAGGAGCGCAAGCGGAAGGCGGAGGAGGAGGCCGCGAAGGAGGCGGCCCGCCCCAAGTTCGCCATCCCGGTCGCCCAGCGCGGCCTCAGCGCCTCCTTCGGCCAGGCCGGCGGCATGTGGATGTCGGTGCACACCGGCATCGACTTCCCCGTGGGCTACGGCACCCCGGTCATGGCCGCCACCGACGGCACCGTGCGCACCCAGTGGAACAGCGCCTACGGCAACATGGCGATAGTGACCGCCCCGGACGGCACCGAGACCTGGTACTGCCACCTCAGCAGCACCAAGATCCGGTCCGGCAAGGTGAAGGCGGGCGACGTGATCGCCTACTCCGGCAACTCGGGCAACTCCACCGGTCCGCACCTGCACTTCGAGGTCCGGCCCGGCGGCGGCGGCGCCGTCGACCCCCTGGCGTGGCTGCGCGGCAAGGGCCTCAACCCGAGCTGACACCGCCGGACACGCGCAAGGACCCAGGAGTGGGCCCGGGCCTCGACGGCCCGGGCCCACTCCCGTTGCACGGCGTCAGAGCTTCTGCACCGGTGCGTACCGCAGCAGCAGCCGCTTCGGCTTGGCGTCACCGAAGTCGATGGTCGCCTGTGCGTCGGCGCCGGCGCCCCGCACCTCCGTCACCGTGCCCAGCCCGAACTGGTCGTGCGTCACCCGGTCGCCGACCGCCAGCGCCACCACCGGCTTCTCCGCGGCCCGCCGCGTCGCGAACCCGGAGGGGCCCGAGCGCGTGCGCGCCGAGGACAGGAAGGCTTCCGGCGAGGTGCCGAACGAGGCCTTGCCCGACCCGTGGCCCTGGCCGCGCACCGGGCCGGCCGGCTTCTGGGCGGCACCCGTGCGCTTCCACTGCAGGTACTGGGCGGGGATCTCCTCCAGGAACCGCGACGGCGGGTTGTAGGAGGGGGTGCCCCAGGCGCTGCGCATCGCGGAGCGCGTCAGGTACAGCCGCTCGCGGGCGCGCGTGATGCCGACGTACGCCAGCCGGCGCTCCTCCTCCAGCTCCTTGGTCTGGCCGAGCGCCCGCATGTGGGGGAAGACCCCGTCCTCCATGCCGGTCAGGAACACGACCGGGAACTCCAGGCCCTTCGCGGTGTGCAGGGTCATCAGCGTGATCACGCCGCTGCCCTCGGTGTCCTCGTCCGGGATCTGGTCGGAGTCGGCGACGAGCGCGACCTGCTCCAGGAACTCCGCCAGCGTGCCGCCGCCCGCCGCGGCGCCCTCCTCCGCGGCGCCCTCCTCCGCTCCGGCCGCCGCCGCGCCGCCCTCGGTGCGGGCCTGCTCGAACTCCAGGGCCACCGCCGCGAGTTCCTGGAGGTTCTCGATCCGCGTCTCGTCCTGCGGGTCGGTCGAGGCCTGGAGTTCGGCGAGGTAGCCGGTGCGCTCCAGCACGGCCTCCAACACGACGGCCGGCCCGGCGCCGGACTCGGCGATCGTGCGGAGCTCCTCCATCAGCGCGTTGAAGCGCTTCACCGCGTTGGTCGAGCGCGCGGCCATGCCGTACGCCTCGTCCACGCGCCGCAGCGCCTGCGGGAAGGTGATCTTCTCGCGCAGCGCGAGGGCCTCGACCATCGCCTCGGCGCGCTCGCCGATGCCCCGCTTGGGCACGTTCAGGATGCGGCGCAGCGGGACGCTGTCCTCGGGGTTCGCCAGGACGCGCAGGTACGCGAGGATGTCGCGGACCTCCTTGCGCTCGTAGAAGCGGACGCCTCCGACGACCTTGTAGGGGAGGCCGACGCGGATGAAGACCTCTTCGAAGACACGGGACTGCGCGTTGGTCCGGTAGAAGATCGCGACGTCGCCGGCCTTGGCCTCGCCGGCGTCGGTGAGCCGGTCGATCTCGTCGGCGACGTACTGGGCCTCGTCGTGCTCGGTGTCGGCGACGTAGCCGGTGATGACGGCGCCGGCGCCGGCCTGCGTCCACAGGTTCTTGGCGCGGCGGTTCTCGTTGCGCTCGATGACCGCGTTGGCCGCGGAGAGGATCGTCTGCGTCGAGCGGTAGTTCTGCTCCAGCAGGATCGTCGTCGCGTCCTTGTAGTCCTCCTCGAACTGGAGGATGTTGCGGATCGTCGCGCCGCGGAAGGCGTAGATCGACTGGTCGGCGTCGCCCACGACGCACAGCTCGGCCGGCGGCAGGTCCGGGTAGCCGGTGCCGACGAGCTCGCGCACCAGCGTGTACTGGGCGTGGTTGGTGTCCTGGTACTCGTCGACGAGGACGTGCCGGAAGCGCCGCCGGTAGTGCTCGGCGACGTCGGGGAACGCCTGGAGCAGGTGGACGGTCGTCATGATGATGTCGTCGAAGTCGAGCGCGTTGGCCTCGCGCAGGCGCCCCTGGTACATCGCGTACGCCTGGGCGAGGGTCTTCTCGAACCCGTCGGCGGCCTGGGCGGCGAAGGCGTCCTCGTCGATGAGCTCGTTCTTGAGGTTCGAGACCTTGGCGTTGAAGGACTTCGGCGGGAACTTCTTCGGGTCGAGGTCCAGGTCGCGGCAGACGAGCGCCATGAGGCGCTTGGAGTCCGCCGCGTCGTAGATCGAGAACGAGGAGGTGAAGCCGAGCCGCTTGGACTCGCGGCGCAGGATGCGCACGCACGCGCTGTGGAAGGTGGAGACCCACATGGCGCCGGCGCGCGGTCCGACGAGCTGCTCGACGCGCTCCTTCATCTCGGCGGCGGCCTTGTTGGTGAAGGTGATCGCCAGGATCTGCCCGGGGTGGACGTTCCGCGCGGCCAGCAGGTGCCCGATGCGGTGGGTGAGCACCCGGGTCTTGCCGGAGCCGGCGCCGGCCACGATCAGCAGCGGGGAGCCCGCGTGGACCACGGCGGCGCGCTGCTGCTCGTTCAGCCCGTGCAGCAGGGCGGCCGGGTCGATGACCGGCCTGGGGGTGCCGTCGCGGTAGTAGGCGTCACCGCTCAGGGGCACGTCGAAGCGGCCCTCGAAGAGGTCGTCCGCGCCGGGCTCGGGGGCGCGGTCCTCCGCGTACTCCTCGGGGGGCGGCGGCTCCTCGTCGGAGGGGGTGAGGTCCGCCAGGAAGCTGTCGTCAAAGAGGCTGCTCATCGCCTTCCGAGTCTAGGGGGCGGCGGGGACACCCGGCCCCGGCCCGGAGGAATCCGCCGTATCTCACACCGGCGCCGCCCCCCTGCCGGGGCCCCGGGCGGGCCCCCGTACGCTCGACCGCATGGACGTACTCATCGATGTCTTCGTCGGCCTGCACATCATCGGGATCGCCTCGCTGCTGGGCGGCTTCCTGACCCAGATGAAGGCGATGGGCGCCGGCACGGCACGCTTCACGCCCGCGATGCTGCACGGCGCGCTGACGATGCTGGTCACCGGCGTCCTGCTGGTCGGCTTCCGCGAGATGGACGGCGGGACCGTCAACCACATCAAGATCGGCGTGAAGCTCGCCGTCCTGTTCGTGATCCTCTGCCTCGTCTACGTCAAGCGCGACGAGGAGCGCGTCGACAAGGCCCTGTTCGGGACCGTCGGCGCCCTGACGGTGGTCAACATCTTTATCGCCGTCCTCTGGCACTGATCGCCCAGCCGCCAGAACCGGTCGCGTCGGGACACATTGCGGTCATCCCGCCGTCCGACCGCCGCCCCGCCCTCTAGCGTCCTCCTCCGAACCGAGCCCCGACCGGAGGAAGGACGTGAGGCCCGCGTGGCCAGTCACCGAAAGCCCAGGCAGCGCCCGCTCCGCGGCGGCACCGTCCGGACCGCCGCCACCCTCGCCCTGGCGGGCGCTGCCACCGCCACCGCCCTCGAAGGCACCTCCCACGCCGACCCCCGGCAGACCCCCGCCGGGATCAAGGCGGAGGTCGACCGGCTGTACGAGGAGGCCGAGGCCGCCACCGAGCGGTACAACGGGGCGAAGGAGAAGGCGCAGGAGGCCCAGCGCACCCTGGACGGGCTGCGCGACGAGACCGCCCGCCGCACCGACCGGCTGAACGAGGCCCGCCGCACGCTCGGCGCCCTCGCCGCGGGCCAGTACCGCAGCGGCGGCCTGTCGTCCGCCGTCCGCCTGGCGATGTCCGACGACCCGCAGGACTTCCTGGACCGGGCCGCCCTGCTGGACCGGGCCGGCGACCGCAGCGCCGCCGAGGTCGCCTCCGTGCGCCGGCAGCTCGACGAGGTCGGCGGCCTGCGCAAGGCGGCCGCCGGGCACCTCGCCGAGCTGCGCGAACGGGAGGGCGAGCTCGCCCGCCACAGGTCCGCCGTCGAGGCCAGGCTGGAGGCCGCCCGGCGGCTGCTGGCCCGGCTGACCGCCGAGGAGCGCGCCGCGTACGAGGCCGGGGCCGGCGGCGGCGCCTCGCAGGCCGGCGCCGGGCAGGCGGCGGCCGCCCCCGCCCCGCCCGCAGACGGCTCGCGCGCCGCACGCGCCGTCGCGTTCGCGTACGGCGCCGTCGGCAAGCCGTACGTCTGGGGCGCGACCGGGCCGGGAGCGTACGACTGCTCCGGGCTGACGCAGGCCGCCTGGCGCGCGGCCGGGGTGTCCCTGCCCCGTACGACGTACACGCAGATCAACGCCGGCCGGCGGGTGTCCCGGGGCGAGCTCGCCCCGGGCGACCTGGTGTTCTTCTACTCCGGCGTCACCCACGTCGGCCTCTACATCGGCAACGGGCAGATGATCCACGCCCCGCGGCCGGGCTCGACGGTCCGCGTGGCGCCGATCGACTCGATGCCCTGGGCGGGGGCCTCCCGCCCGGCCTGAACCGCCGCGGGCGGGCGGGCCCGGGGCGGCCGCTACGGGGCCTTGACCTGGGTGCCCAGCCAGGCGAAGACCTGCGGGAGCTGCCGGACCCAGGCGTCGATGGTGTGGCCGCCGGTCGTCTTCTGCACCTCGATCTTCGTCGGGTGCTGCGCCGCCTGCTGGAGCGCGATGCCGGCCTGGTAGCCGTCGTTCTCGCCGCCCGTGACGAGCAGGGACACCGCGGGCGGGGCCGGTGCGGCCTTCAGCATGGTGTGCAGGTTGTGCTGCTGGCGCAGGACCGGGTCCTCGCGCAGCAGGGAGGCGGGCTCCATCCCCGGGTCGTTGTAGCCGGACATGGAGACGGCCGCGGCGTACCGGTCGGGGTGGGAGATCGCCAGCTTGGCGGCGCAGTAGGCGCCCGCGGAGTACCCGGCGACGCCCCAGGAGCGGGGGTCGTCCGAGGCGCGGAAGTTGTCCGTGACCATCTTGCGGACGTCGACGCTGAGCCAGCTGTCGGCGTTGACCCGGCCCGGGATGTTGGCGCAGCCGGTCTCCGTGTCGCCGAGGAGCATGGTGCGCGCCGAGACCAGGATGAAGGGCTGGACCTGGCCGTTCTTCATGAGCGGCTCCAGCTTCTCCACCACCTTCAGGCCCTTGAACCAGGACTTGCCGGAGCCGGGCATGCCGGGGATCAGCTCGACGACGGGGAACTTGCGGTCCTTGTAGGCCGGGTCGTCGTACTGCGGGGGCAGGTAGACGAGGACGTCGCCCTTCACCCCGGAGATCTTCCCGTCGAGCTCGGTCGCCTGGACCCGGCCGCCGGGAACGTCCTCGACGGGGCGGAACTGCTGTTTGACCTTCGGAGCCTCCTCGACCTTCTTGCCGCCGAGGCCGTCGGGGCCGAGGTCCTCGGCGGCCTGGACGTAGTCGCCCGTGCCGACGAGGTCGCCCCAGGTGGTGTAGAAGTTCTGCTCGCGGTTCACCCCGATGAACACCAGCGCGATGGCGGTGGCCTGCGCGAACACCATCATCAGCACGCGGGTGAGGGCGCGCACGGCGGCGGGGCCGCGCACCTTGCTCCACACGGCCAGCGGCAGGAGGACGGCGATCGCCGTCAGGGCGATCGCCGCCACGAACACGGGGGTCCCGGTCAAGCTCGTCACGCCAGCCAAGAACGCCCCGACCCCCCTCGGGGTTCCCCCTTCGCCCTGCGGCGTGTGTCACAGAACGTGCCCGGCGGCGGATCGGCACCGCCCCGCCGGTCCCACGGGCCCCGCGGGACCCTGCCGTCTCACACCAGGCGGCGGGCCGTCGCCCAGCGCGTCAGCTCGTGCCGGTTGGACAGCTGGAGCTTGCGCAGCACCGCGCTGACGTGCGACTCCACCGTCTTCACCGAGATGAACAGCTGCTTGGCGATCTCCTTGTACGCGTAGCCGCGGGCGATCAGCCGCAGCACCTCGCGCTCGCGCTGCGTCAGCCGGTCGAGGTCCTCGTCGACCGGCGGGGCGTCCGTCGAGGCGAACGCGTCGAGGACGAAGCCCGCGAGCCGCGGCGAGAACACCGCGTCGCCCTCCTGTACCCGGAAGACCGAGTCCACCAGGTCGGCGCCGGTGATGGTCTTGGTGACGTACCCGCGCGCACCGCCCCGGATCACGCCGATGACGTCCTCGGCCGCGTCCGACACGGACAGGGCCAGGAAGCGCACCGGGTTCTCGGCGGCCGCCGTCAGCGGGGCGCACCGGCGCAGCACCTCGACCCCGCCGCCGCCGGGGAGGTGTACGTCGAGGAGGACCACCTCGGGCCGGGTGGCGGTGATGACGGTGACGGCCTGGTCGACGTCGGCCGCCTCGCCGACGACCTCCACGCCGGTCCGGGCGGTGTCGCCGATCTCCGCCTGCACGCCCGCGCGGAACATCCGGTGGTCGTCGACGAGCACCACCCGGACCCGCCGGCCCGCCGCGTCCGCCGCGCCCGCCGCGTCCGCCTGTGCGTATCGCTCCGTCATGCCGCCTTCGCCGCCCTCTCCATCTCCAGCTCGACTTCCGTGCCGCCGTCGGGCGCGGACCGCAGCCGTGCGGTCCCGCCGTTGCGCTGCATCCGGCCGATGATCGATTCTCGTACGCCCATGCGGTCGTCCGGTACCGCGTCGATGTCGAAGCCCGGCCCGCGGTCCCGTACGGACACGAACACGGTCTGCCCCTCCACCTCGGCGTACACCTGCACCGGGCCCCCCTCGCCACCGTACTTGGCGGCGTTGACCATCGCCTCGCGCGCGGCCTGCACCTGCGCGCCCAGCCTCTCGTCGAGGGGGCAGTCGCCGACCACGACCACCTCGATGGGCACGCCGTGGTGGTCCTCCACCTCGGCGGCGGTCTTCTTCACGGCCTCGGCGAGGGTGGCCGGCTCCTCGGCCTCCTCCTTGCCTGTGCCCTCCGGCTTGTAGAGCCAGTTCCGCAGCTCGCGCTCCTGGGCGCGGGCCAGCCGGCGCACCTCTCCCGCGTCGTCGGCGTTGCGCTGGATGAGAGTGAGGGTGTGCAGCACGGAGTCGTGGACGTGCGCGGCGACCTCGGCGCGCTCCTGGGCGCGGATGCGCATCAGCCGCTCCTCGGACAGGTCCTGCGTCATCCGGATCAGCCAGGGACCGGCGAGCAGGGCGATCCCGGCGAGGACGGCGAGCGCGGCGGTCAGGACGTTGCCGAGCTGCGCGGCCGAGCCGCGGACGACGATGAACAGGGTCAGGCCGATGCCGACGAGCGCGATGCCGGCGCAGGCGCGGGCGAGCTGGAGCATCCGCCGGCTGCCGCCCGGCCCGGCCGCCCAGTGCTCGCGGCGGGCGTTGTCGGCCTGCCGCCAGACGAGGACGACGCCCGCGCCGACGAGCAGCGTCGGCCACACGTAGCGCCCCGAGGCGCCGCCGGACTGCACCTTGGAGAGGAAGATGCCGGCGCCGACGCACAGCGCGACCAGGGCGGTGATCTGCCCCTTGGCCGGTTTGCGCAGCCGCCGGCCGCCGTCGGGGAGGGTCTCGAAGAGCTCGTGGAAGGAGCGGCCCCCGCTGCGGCCGCCCAGGCCGAGCGGGACGAACACCCAGAACGCGGCGTACAGCAGCACGCCGAGCCCGTCGCCCCAGACGAACAGCCCGAAGAAGGCGAGCCGCACCCACACGACCGGCAGCCCGAGGTGCCCGGCGAGCCCGCGGGCCACGCCGCCGAGCATGCGGCCGTCGGCGCTGCGGTACAGGCGGCGCTGCGGTGCCTCGTCGGCGGGGTCGGGGGCGTGCGGAGTGCGCGGTGCGGCGGAGGCGGGCATGCCACCGATGGTCACACGCGCGGGCGGTGCGGGGCATCAGGGCATCCCCCCAGCCCTCCCCGGGGGATCTCAGGGTCGCACCAGGGTGGGGCCCCGATGCCCGGCGCCGCGGGGCGCCTCCACCATGGAGCCATGACCGAGCACGACTCCCCGCCGCCGGCCGCTTCCGGCACGGCGGACCCGCAGGCGCCCGGGGCCGCACCGGGGCGGCCCGCCGACCGGCCCGCCGAGCGTCCGCCCATGCGCCGCAGCGGGCGCGACAAGGTCCTCGCCGGCGTGTGCGGCGGCCTGGGCCGCTACTTCGACCTGGACCCCGTGGTCTTCCGGATCGTGCTGGGCGTGCTCACCGTCACCGGCGGTGTCGGACTCCTCTTCTACGGCGTCGCGTGGCTGGTGCTGCCCGTGGAGGGCGAGGAGGACAGCGAGGCGAAGAAGCTGCTGACCGGCCGGGTCGAGGGGACGACGCTGGCCGCGCTGTTCGCGGCGCTCGTGGGCTGCGCGGTGTTCCTGTCGATGCTGGACAACGGCGGGCTCGCCGCGTTCTCGGTGCTGGTGGTGCTCGCCCTGGGCGGGGCCGCGTACTGGTCGCAGCGCCACCGCGGCACGGCCGTCCCCGAGGCGGAGCCTCAGACGGCGGCCCGCCCCGCCCCGCCGGAGACGCAGGCGCCGCCGGCGCCCGGCGCGCCCTCCTGGTGGCGGGACCCGCTGGTGAAGGACGGCACGACCGGCCCGGTCGGCAGCTCCGGCTACCTGTGGGGGCCGGACGACTCGGCCGTGGCCGCGGAGCCTGGCGGCAAGGGCCCCGGCGGCAGGCCGCCCGGCGCGCGGCCGGGCGGGCCGGGGCGGCCCCGCGGCGGCATCGGCGGCCGGCTGTTCGTCCTGGCGGTGCTGGCGGGCGCGGTGGCGACGGCGGCGGTGTGGGAGGACAGCACCCTCTCGCACGCCCTGCAGGTCGGCCTCGCCTCGGTGCTCGCGGTGTTCGGCCTCGGCCTCGCCGTCAGCTCGTTCCGCGGCCGTACGGGCTTCGGGACGATCCTGATGGCCCTGGCCACGGCCGGGCTGCTGGCGGTGTCGGCGGCGCTGCCCGCGGAGATCGGCACCGACTGGCGGGACGTGCGCTGGCGCCCCGCCGCCGTGGCCGACGTCCAGCCGGTGTACGAGTCCGGCACCGGCACCGCCACCCTCGACCTGAGCCGGCTCGACGTGCCGAAGGGCAGCACGCTGACCGTGCGCGCCGGCATCGACGCCGGACTGCTGAAGGTGATCGTGCCCCGCGAGGTCACCGCCCGCGCGGAGGCCTCCGTACGGCTCGGCGACATCCGGATGCCGGACGACACCCGCTCCTACGTGCGCATCCGGGGCGAGGGCGAGACCCGGCGGGAGACGGTGGCGCCGGCCGGCGGCACGGAGGCCGGGGGAACGGTGGAGCTGCACCTCGAAGCGGGTGTGGGACAGGTGGAGGTGGCCCGTGCGGCGTCATGAGTTCCAGCCGGGCCGGTTCCTGGCCGGCCTCGTCCTGACCGCGGCGGGCGCGCTCTACCTGCTCGACGCGGCGGGCGAGATCGACACCCCGTGGTTCCTGGTGGTGCCGATGGCGGCCGGCGGCCTGACGCTGGCCGCGCTGGTGGGGCTGGTGGCCTACGCGGTGCGCCGCGACCGCCGCAGCCTGGCCGAGCCTTCGGACCGGGCGGACCGGATCAGCGAGTCCACCGACCAGTAGGGCGCCCCGGCGAGCACCAGCGGCGTCCACGCCATCAGGTAGGCGAGATCGTTTCCGTAGTAGTACGGGGACACCTGCCAGGACACCGTGAGCCACAGGCTGAGCGAGATCAGCAGCCCGCCGAGGGCCGCGAGGCGGGTCAGGAGGCCGGCGAGGACGCCGACGCCGACCGCGATCTCGCCGACGGCGATGGCCAGGGCGAAGGCGACGGGCGAGCGCAGGGCCAGGTCCACCAGCTCCGGGACGGCGGAGGTGTCGCGCACGCCGCGCATCAGCTCCCCGATGGAGCCGGCGCCGGAGGCGGACAGGAAGGCGGGGTCGGTCAGCTTGTCCAGGCCCGCGTAGACGAAGGTCGCGCCGAGGAAGATCCGCAGCGGCAGCAGCCCGCCGACCACGGGGACCAGCGGCACGTGGACGTGGACCGCCCCGATCCGTACGACCAGCCGGGCCAGCATCTCCGGGGTCTGCGCCCCGGGCGGGACGAAGCCCACCCCGCGGATCTCGATGTCGTCGCCGGGCCGGACGGCCGCGTCCAGGTCTCCGGGCTCGCGTCTGCGGACCACGGACAGCACGAGCGGCCGGGTCACCTCGGCGAACTTCGCGGCCAGGTACACCGCGGCCGACAGGGCGACGAGCAGGGCCAGCGCCCACGGCAGCCGCGGCAGCCGGTCCGGGAACCGGGCCAGCGACACCGCCGCGTACGCCAGCACCACCGTCGAGACCAGCACGTACTGGGCGTCGGGCAGGCTGCCCCGGCCTGCGTCGTCCGTGAGCAGGTCCGCGCCGCGCGGCCGGTCCGCGGGCAGCTTCTGCAGCCGCTGGCCGAGGATCCGCACGGCGACGACGCGCCGCACCAGCACCGCCACCGCCGAGGTCAGCGCGACGATCGCCAGCAGCGGCAGCGCCCGCACCAGCCCGAGGCCCTCGTACAGCGCCTGCCGCTCCGGGCCGGGCGCGGAGGCGGCCAGCCGCAGCGCGGGCAGCAGCCCGGCGAACGCCGTCAGCAGCAGCCAGGCGGCGGGTACGGCCTTCGAGGTCGACAGCCGGTTGTCCTCGCCGACCAGCGGGGCGAGCAGTCCGCCGCGCACCGACTGGGCGCGGGCGGCGAGGGTGAGCAGCCCGGCGAGGAAGGCGGCCGCGAGGAGGGCGGCGGTGCGCGCGGGCGACCAGCCGGTGCCGAGGGCGGTGCCGACCTGGACGACGAGGAGGATGCCGGCGGCGATCCACACGGCGAGGACGGCCCGCCGGGAGAAGACGTGGAGCCAGGAGCTGCCCGCCTCGCGGCCGCGGTCGGCGGCCGTGCGGGCGGAGAGGGCGAGTTCGTCGGAGACCCACTGCCGGGACGCGCCGGCGGACCGGGCGAGCGCGGCGGGCAGTCCGCGGCCTGCGGCGAACTCGTCCCGTTTCTCCAGGAACGCCGCGACCGCGCGGCGGTGTCCCTCCTGCGCGCCGTGCGGGCAGTCGTCGCAGGTGCATGCGCCGCCGTGGGTGCTTCGGGAGATCTGTTGGACAGCCACGTGCCTGCCGCCTCTCTGAACTACGGTGCGATGGCAGCGAATTGTGCACCACTGCGGCAGTGCTCCGGATTGCGCACGATGTCAGAGCAGGTGATTGTCCGTTCATGATGTTGACGTCACCCGCGCGGCGTACGGGTGTCAGTGCGCGGCGGACTGCCGCAGCGGCTGGTAGGCGGCCCAGGCGGCGAGGTCGGTGCCGAACCGCTCGCGCGCGGCGAGGGCGGCGCGGTGTCCGATGGCCGCGGGGCGGCCGGCGGCGCGGGCGATGAGCTGGACGCGGGCGGCCCGCTCGGCGGCGACGGTCCACCAGGCGGCGGCGTCCACGGTGGCGCCGACGGTGAGCACCCCGTGGTTGCGCAGGACGAGCGCCTTGTACGGGCCGAGCGCGCGGGCGATGCGGGCGCACTCGGCGGGATCGCCGGCGCCGCGGGTGTACTCGTCGACGAGGGCGTGGTCCTGGTAGAAGGCGCAGGCCTCCTGGGTGAGCGGGGCGATCAGCTGCCCGAGCGCGGCGAGCGCCCTGCCGTAGGGGCCGTGTGCGCGGACCGCGGCGACCGCGTCGGGCCGGGCCCGGTGGACGGCCGCGTGGAGGGCGAAGGAGAGCCCGTTGACGCGGCGCCCGCCCTCCAGGACGCGCCCGCCGGGGTCGACGAGGAGCAGGTCCTCGGCGGTGAGGGCGGCCGCCGCCCGCCCGAAGGGGTTCACCCAGAGGCAGTCCGGGTACTCGGGGTCGCGGGCGGTGGCCAGCGCGGCGGGGTCCTCCTCGAAGCCGAGCCGCGCGAGCAGGCGCAGCGCTCCGGCGAGGCGCTCCTTGCGGTGGGCCCGCTCCCGGGCGGGGTCGTCGTGGACGGGCGGCATCTCGAAGCGGAGCCGGTCCACGGGAACGGGTGCGGGCTGGTCCGGCATCGCTGCCCTCCTCGGTGGCGTCGGCCGGCCGCGGGGCCGGCGCGCGCACGGTACCCGCGCGGCCCGCAAGTGGCCAGGGGCAGGAAGAGGGCCCGGGCGGCGGCCGGGGGCGACGGGCGCGGGCGGCGGGCGCGGGCGGCGGCCGGAAACGGCGGAGCCGCCGGCCCCGGGCGGGGGCGGCGGCTCCGTCTCACGTGCGGCGCGGGGCCGGCGGGATCACTCCCACTCGATGGTGCCCGGCGGCTTGCTGGTGCAGTCCAGGACGACGCGGTTGACGTCCTTGACCTCGTTGGTGATGCGGGTGGAGATCCGGGCGAGCACCTCGTACGGCATGCGCGTCCAGTCCGCGGTCATGGCGTCCTCGGAGGAGACGGGGCGCAGCACGATCGGGTGCCCGTAGGTGCGGCCGTCGCCCTGGACGCCGACGCTGCGGACGTCCGCCAGGAGCACGACGGGGCACTGCCAGATCTCGCGGTCGAGGCCGGCGGCGGTGAGCTCCTCGCGGGCGATGGCGTCGGCCTCGCGGAGCAGGTCCAGGCGCTCCTTGGTGACCTCGCCGACGATGCGGATGCCGAGGCCGGGGCCGGGGAAGGGCTGGCGGTGGACGATCTCGTCGGGCAGGCCGAGCTCCTGGCCGACCATGCGGACCTCGTCCTTGAACAGCTGGCGCAGCGGCTCGACGAGCTGGAACTCGATGTCGTCGGGGAGGCCGCCCACGTTGTGGTGGGACTTGATGTTGGCGGTGCCGGTGCCGCCGCCGGACTCCACGACGTCCGGGTAGAGGGTGCCCTGGACGAGGAAGGCCACCTCGGGGCCGCCCTCCGCCTCGGCGATGATCTCGGCCTGCGCCTGCTCGAAGACCCGGATGAACTCGCGGCCGATGATCTTCCGCTTGGCCTCGGGGTCGGAGACCCCGGCGAGGGCCGCCAGGAAGCGCTCCTGCGCGTCGACGACCTTCAGCTGGACGCCGGTCGCGGCGACGAAGTCCTTCTCGACCTGCTCGGTCTCGCCCTTGCGCATCAGGCCGTGGTCGACGTACACGCAGGTCAGCTGGGAGCCGATGGCCTTCTGGACGAGGGCCGCGGCGACCGCGGAGTCCACGCCGCCGGAGAGGCCGCAGATGGCGCGCTTGTCGCCGACCTGCGCCTTGATGGCCGCGACCTGCTCCTCGACGATGTTGCCGGTGGTCCAGGTGGGCTTGAGGCCGGCGCCGCGGTAGAGGAAGTGCTCCAGCACCTGCTGGCCGTGCGTGGAGTGCATCACCTCGGGGTGGTACTGCACGCCGTACAGCTTCTTCTCGTCGTTCTCGAACGCGGCGACGGGGACGACGTCGGTCGAGGCGGTGACGGTGAAGCCCTCGGGGGCGGCGGAGCAGGCGTCGCCGTGGGACATCCACACCGACTGCTCCGCGGGGGTGCCCTCGAAGAGGGTCGAGCCGGTCTTGCTGACGCTCAGCGGGGTGCGGCCGTACTCGCGGGCGCCGGTGTTGTCGACGGTGCCGCCGAGGGCGGTCGCCATCAGCTGGAAGCCGTAGCACATGCCGAAGACGGGGACGCCGGCCTCGAAGAGCGAGCGGTCCAGCTGCGGGGCGCCCTCCTCGTACACCGAGGACGGACCGCCGGACAGGATGATCGCCTTGGGGTCCTTGGCCAGCATCTCGGCGACGGGCATCGTGCTCGGGACGATCTCGCTGTAGACCCGTGCCTCGCGGACGCGGCGGGCGATGAGCTGGGCGTACTGGGCGCCGAAGTCGACGACGAGAACCGTGTCCGGGGCGCTGTCGTGGGCGGCGGAGGGTGCTTCTGGCACGGGGGCGGCCTTCCGGCGGAAGAGGGGGCTGTTTTGTCAATTCTAACGGGGGACGCGCGGACCGTTTTCGTCTCACCATCCGAACCGGTTTGGCCCCGGGTGCCCGGCGGGGCAATAATCCGGTTCGTGCGCAGGCAGCTGAGCTTCCTCTTTACCTATGGCACCGGACGGTCCGGCAGCCATGGGTCCTCGTGATGCTCGCGCAGAGCACCTGACTTCCCGCAGCGCCCCGGTCCGACAGGACCCGGGCGCTGCGGCGTTTCCACGGTCCTGCGGGCCCCCACCGACAGGAGACCCCGCCATGACCGCCACCGCCACCGCCACCGTGTCCCCCGCCGCCGCCACCGCCGCGGACGCGGACCCCGAGCAGCTGATCGCGGCGTCCCGCGACCGCATCGACGCCATCGACGACCGGATCATCGGCCTGATCCAGGAGCGCATGGCCGTCTCGACGGTCATCCAGGAGGCCCGGATCGCCTCCGGCGGCCGCCGTGTGCACCTGTCGCGGGAGATGGAGGTGCTCTCGCACTGGAGCGACGCCCTCGGCAAGCCCGGCACGGCCCTCGCCATGACGCTGCTGGAGCTGTGCCGCGGCCGGGTCTGAGGCGTCCCCTCCAGCCGTCTGTTCGTCACCCGTCCGGCCCGTGACCGGCCCGGCGGCCCTTCGTTGGTGTGGGTGGCCGCGTCAGCCAGGCGCGGGTCCAGCACCACGCGTGGCTCCGCCGGAGCGATGAGACGTACGGCCCGTGGGACGTGCGTCGTGGGACCTCGCTCCTTCGCGTGACCGGACGGCAGGGGACAGCAGGCCGGTCACACCGACGACGGCCGGCCCGGGGGACGCCCCGGGCCGGCCGTTCGCGTACCCGCGCCCTTCCCC
>NZ_RPSE01000899.1:0-218 GCF_003949955.1 Streptomyces sp. WAC05292 | reverse complement strand
CCGTCGGGGTCGAGGTCCGGGTCGTAGATGGTGACGTTGAGCCCGACGCAGCGGGGCGAGCCGATCAACACGCGCAGCAGGTCGGCCAGTTCGCCGGGGAAGAGGCCGCCGGGGTCGGGGCTGTCGACGGCGGGCATCACCGAGGGGTCGAGGACGTCGGCGTCGAGGTGCACCCAGAAGCCGGCGGTGACGGGCGGGTGGAGTCCGTCCAGCGCCGC
>NZ_RPSE01000898.1:0-254 GCF_003949955.1 Streptomyces sp. WAC05292 | reverse complement strand
GAGGAGCTGTGCTCCGCGGTGTTCGCCTCCCTGCGCCGCAAGGACCAGCGGGAGCGCGGCCGCCAGTACGTGCAGGGGCTGCTGACCGCCGAGGGCCGCAAGTCGATCCGCAACATCGCCCTCCAGCTCGACCGGGCGGGCGCGGCCGGCGGCGCCGGCGCCGCGGCCGCGGAGCAGAGCCTGCACCACTTCATCGCCGCCTCGACCTGGGACTGGCAGCCGATCCGCGCCGCGCTGGCCGAGTACCTGGGGCG
>NZ_RPSE01000897.1:0-256 GCF_003949955.1 Streptomyces sp. WAC05292 | reverse complement strand
CTTGTCATGTTCGGCTGACGCCTACATGCACACCACCACGACGTGCATCGGGCGCCGCAGGAGCCGCTGCGGCCCTCAACCGCCCAAACGACGGACGCGAGGGGCTGAAACGTCACGAAATGACGTCCACGACATCGTCTGCTGCGCCCTTACGCCCAACATCCCGGGTGGGCCTGCTTGACGGCCGCCGGACGCCAAGCAGCCAGCCGCGACGCAGCGACCTGAGGCGTCCGGGCGGCACTGCGGGCCGCAAGCC
>NZ_RPSE01000896.1:0-264 GCF_003949955.1 Streptomyces sp. WAC05292 | reverse complement strand
GGGGTCTCGGGGTCGCAGGAGACCTCGTCACGCGGGGTGTAGTGCGTCTTGTACGTCTCCCGGCCGACCTCCTTGCCGCCCTTGACGAAGACCCGGTCGACGGCGACGTCGAAGCCCTCCAGCGGGGTCTGCACCTCGCACTGCGGTCCCGGGGCGGAGATCTTCTTCGGCGGGGTGACGTTCGTCCGCGGGCCCGTCACCGCGCGCACCTCGTCGTACTTCTTGGTGCCGAGCAGGCTGATCGTCACGGAGGTGTCAGTGGAG
>NZ_RPSE01000895.1:0-270 GCF_003949955.1 Streptomyces sp. WAC05292 | reverse complement strand
CGGCGCTGGAGCACGTCCTGCCGGCCCTCACCGGCGTCGCCGGCAGCCCGGTCACCCTGCTCACCCTGACCGGTCCCGGCCACGGGCCCGCCGCCGCGTTCGCCGTCAGCGACGTCCCCCGGTCGGAGTGGGACGAGGAGGCCCTCAAAGTCCGCTTCGAGGACCTGGCCTGGCTGGAGGAGACCGCGCGCGCCCACCACCGCGTCATCGAGGAACTCGCCGCCCACACCACCGTCCTGCCGCTGCGCCTGGCCACCCTGTACGCGGACC
>NZ_RPSE01000894.1:0-300 GCF_003949955.1 Streptomyces sp. WAC05292 | reverse complement strand
CCTTGACCTGGACCCGGGTGGACTCGGGCGGGAGCTGCTCGCCCTCCTCGTCCTTGGGCTGGTAGGTGCGGGATATGCCCGCGAGCAGGGCGGGCTTCTGGACGTCGTGGTGGGCGTCGGTCAGTTCCTGGAGGGACTTGGACTTGACGCCCTTCTCCACTGCGATGATCTGGTTCAGCTTCGGCACACGGGGAACGTACCAGCGGAAACCCGCCGGCCACATCATCATTTTTTTTCGTGCCGCCCTGTCCGGGCCCTACAGGGGGCGCAGGTCCGGGCGTTTGGGGTGGCGGCCGGTGC
>NZ_RPSE01000893.1:0-319 GCF_003949955.1 Streptomyces sp. WAC05292 | reverse complement strand
CGGCCGACGGCGCCGGGCAGGAGCGAGGCGATCTGGAGTCCGCACCAGGCGTATCCGAGGGCTTTCCAGCGGCGTACGGCCGCCGGCGCGGTGCGGCCGTCGGCGGCCAGGGAGGCGGCGACGGCGCGGACGATGAAGAAGTCCTCGGTGAAGTTGTAGGGGATGGCGAACATCCACCACACGGACCGCGGGGCGGCCGTCCGGGCCTCAGGCGGGACGAGGTGCAGGGTCCGCTGCAGGGAGCGGCAGTACAGGGCGACCAGTCCGAAGAAGACCGCGACCGCGGCGACGGCTCCGGGCAGGCCCGGCGCCGCGGCCT
>NZ_RPSE01000892.1:0-323 GCF_003949955.1 Streptomyces sp. WAC05292 | reverse complement strand
CTGCCGCTGGTCGCCCCGCTCGTCTCCGGCCACTCCGACCTCGCGATCGGCACACGGCTGGCCCGCTCCTCCCGCGTGGTCCGCGGAGCGAAGCGGGAGTTCGTCTCCCGTGCCTACAACCTGCTCCTGCGCTCCTCCCTGGCGGCCCGCTTCAGCGACGCCCAGTGCGGGTTCAAGGCCATCCGGCGCGACGTCGCCGAACGGCTGCTGCCGCTGGTGGAGGACTCCGGCTGGTTCTTCGACACCGAGCTGCTGGTGCTCGCCGAGCGGGCCGGGCTGAGGATCCACGAGGTCCCGGTCGACTGGGTGGACGACCCCGGCTC
>NZ_RPSE01000891.1:0-577 GCF_003949955.1 Streptomyces sp. WAC05292 | reverse complement strand
GGTTCGGGCGCGGGGCGGCGGCGTGGGGCGGCGGCGTGGAGGGGGCGAACCTCATCGGGGCGACGGGCTGTCGGCGGCCGTCCTGTCGGCGAGCCGGGCCGCGGTGTCCTCGTCGAGGAGGATCGCGAACTCCTCCCCGAGGACCCGAAGCAGGTCGCGCGGGTGCACCGTGCGGCTGCTGCGGGTGCCGTCCGGGAGGACGGTCGTCCATTCGTCCCCGTCGAGGATCTGGTGGCGGCGGCCGTCGAACCGCTGGGCGTAGGCGCGGCGGGTGAACGGCGACCGGGGGTGCGTACCGACGTAGTGGCTGCCGCCGACGTAGTCGACGGGGTACTGCGGGGTGAGCGTGAAGGTGTGCCGGTCGACCCAGCCGTCCGGGCCGCGGTGGTGCAGCCACCAGTGGTCGATGCCGAACTCCCCCGGCCGCCGCTCCAACCGGAACGGCCATCCCCCGACCTCGGACCGGGTGCCGTCGACCAGTTCGAGCGGCTCCAGCGGGCCGGAGCCGTACCCGATGTCGCACAGCCAGCGGCGGTCGTCGCCGGGGACTTCGGCGAGCAGCAGCGCATGGGTGGCG
>NZ_RPSE01000890.1:0-333 GCF_003949955.1 Streptomyces sp. WAC05292 | reverse complement strand
TACGACGGCCCGCGCATCTGGCGGTGGACGCTGGGCCTGGTGCCGGCAGCGGCCCGGCCCGGCGTGTCGGGTGCGGGCCCGCTGGCGTGGCGGACACTGACCGCCTATGTGCGGGGCACGCTGATCGTGGCGTTCATCGACGCCCTGTTCATCGGGGTCGGCATCTACTTCCTGGGGGTGCCGCTCGCCGTCCCGATCGGTGTGGTGATCTTCCTGGCGTCGTTCGTGCCGCTGGTCGGCGCGGTGGTCTCGGGGGCGCTCGCCGTCGTCGTGGCACTGGTCACGCAGGGGGTGTTCACCGCGCTGATGACGCTGCTGGTGGTGCTCGTCGTG
>NZ_RPSE01000088.1:0-19209 GCF_003949955.1 Streptomyces sp. WAC05292 | reverse complement strand
CCCCCCGCCCCCGTCTCCCGTCCGGCCGGGACGCCCGGCGCCGCTCCGGTTCCGGTTCCGGTTCCGGTCGCGGTCGCGGCCCGCGCGGGCGCGCTCGCCGCCGCGCGGGCCCGGCACCCCGCCGCCGTGCGCCGGCCCGCGCTCGCGGCCCACTGAACACGGCAGGGCCCGGCGCCCCCGCCGAGCGGCGGGAGCACCGGGCCCTGCACGTGTGCGGACCGAGCCGGGCCTGGTGCCGGCGCGGCCGCTACTTCAGCCGGGTGCCCGTGGAGCGCAGGTCGGCGCAGGCCTGCAGGACGCGCTTGGCCATGCTCGCCTCGGCCAGCTTGCCCCAGGTCCGCGGGTCGTAGGTCGACTTCTTGCCGACCTCGCCGTCGACCTTCAGGACGCCGTCGTAGTTCTTGAACATGTGGTCGGCGACCGGGCGGGTGAAGGCGTACTGGGTGTCGGTGTCGAGGTTCATCTTCACGACGCCGTTCTCCAGCGCGGTGGCGATCTCCTCCTCCGTGGAGCCGGAGCCGCCGTGGAAGACGAAGTCGAACGGGCTGGTCTTGCCGTACTTCTCGCCGACGCCCTGCTGGAGGTCCTTCAGCAGCTCCGGGCGCAGGACGACGTTGCCCGGCTTGTACACGCCGTGCACGTTGCCGAAGGAGGCGGCGAGCAGGTAGCGGCCCTTCTCGCCCAGGCCGAGGGCCTCGGCGGTGCGGATCGCGTCGTCGACGGTGGTGTACAGCTCGTCGTTGATCTCGTGGGTGACGCCGTCCTCCTCGCCGCCCGTCGGGGTGATCTCGACCTCAAGGATGATCTTGGCGGCGGCGGCGCGGGGCAGCAGCTCCTGCGCGATGGCCAGGTTGTCGGCCAGGGTCTCGGCGGAGCCGTCCCACATGTGGGACTGGAAGAGCGGGTTGCGGCCGGCCTTGACGCGCTCCTCGGAGACGGCGATCAGCGGGCGGACGTACCCGTCCAGCTTGTCCTTCGGGCAGTGGTCGGTGTGCAGCGCGATGTTGACGTCGTACTTCGCCGCGACGATGTGCGCGAACTCGGCCAGGGCGACCGCGCCCGTGACCATGTCCTTGCTGTGCTGGCCACCCAGGAACTCCGCACCGCCGGTGGAGATCTGGATGATGCCGTCGCTCTCGGCCTCCGCGAAGCCGCGCAGGGCAGCGTGCAGGGTCTGGCTCGAGGTCACGTTGATGGCCGGGTAGGCGAACTTGCCTGCCTTCGCCCGGTCGAGCATCTCGTTGTAGACCTCGGGGGTTGCGATGGGCATCTGTCCGCTCCTCTGTTGTGCGGGGAGTGTGCGATTGCTGACCCTGACCTGGGGGCGACGTAACCGTCGCGCCTATCTTTCCACGCTCCGCGTGTCACTCGCCCCGCGCCGGTCGCGGTGATTTCCGGCAATCAGGCCACCGGGCGGAAAAACCCCAGCTCAGAGAGGGTCTCGCAGGGGCCGGCCGGGCTCCGGGGAAGCCGGTGGGCGGTCCGGAATGCAAGACCGGCCGCGGACGCGCCGCGGCCGGTCGCCGTCGCGGGAGCCCTCGGGGGCGCGCCGCTCAGGCCAGGCCGAGGTCCCCGAGGCGGTAGCCGGTCAGGTACGGCAGGCCCGCGGCGGCGATCGCGTCGGCGGCGCCGCGGTCCACGATGGTGGCGACGGCGACGACCTCGCCGCCGGCCTCGCGGACGGCCTCGACCGCGGTGAGCGGGGAGCCGCCGGTGGTGGAGGTGTCCTCGACGACGAGGCAGCGCTTGCCCTTGACGTCGGTTCCCTCGATGCGGCGCTGCATGCCGTGCGCCTTCTGCGCCTTGCGGACGACGAACGCGTCGAGGCGGCCGCCGCGCGCGGCGGAGGCGTGCAGCATCGACGTCGCGACCGGGTCCGCGCCCAGGGTCAGGCCGCCGACGCAGTCGTAGTCGAGCTCGGCGGTCAGGTCGAGCATGACCTGGCCGACCATGGGGGCCGCCTCGCCGTCGAGGGTGATCCGGCGGAGGTCGATGTAGTAGTCGGCCTCCTTGCCGGAGGAAAGGGTCACCTTGCCGTGCACGACGGCCTTGTCCTTGATCTGCTGCAGAAGCGCATCGCGTACGTCACTCATGGCCCCGAGCTTAGTTGCGTGCGCGCGGGCGCTACGACAGACGGCGCCAGGCCCAGGTCATGGAGACCTCCAGCGGGTCCACCGGCGTGACCAGGCGCGGCAGCGTGTTCAGCCCGTTCGGCGGCCCGGACTGCGGCTCCACGCAGACGGCCTCCGGCTGCTCGTCGTAGACGACGACCCACTCGGCGCGGCTGGTCACCTTCAGCTCCAGCTCGCCGGGCCAGGTGAGCACCGCCTCGACGCCGTAGGGCATGCCGAAGCAGTCGTCCCACGGGCCGGGCTGCGGGTCGGTGCGGCGGCCGGTGGGGAGGTGGTCGGGGCCGCGCTCCTCCTGCCAGGCGGGGTCGAAGTCCAGGCGGACGTCCTCGCCGCCGGCGCCGAGGTTGCGCAGGAACCAGGGGTGCCAGCCGGCCTGGGCGGGGAAGGAGTCGCCGTACGTCTCCACGCCCAGGGCGAGCGTCAGGGAGCTGCCGCCCGGGTCGAGGCTGACGGTCTGGGTGACGCGGCCCGGGTAGGGCCACGGGTCGGCGAGGTCGTACGTGAACGCGGCCTCCGTCGCGGTCACCGCGGCGGGCGCCGGGCGCCAGGCGGCGTCGCGGCCGAAGCCGTGGATGGCGTGCGGCGGCTGGTTGACCGGCAGCCTGTGCACGGCGGCGCCGTCGCGGAACTCGCCGTACGCGGTGCGCCCGCACCACGGAACCATCGGGAAGCAGCCGTAGTGCGCGCCCTGGCGCAGCAGCTCCGTCCCGTCGATGCGCAGGCTGCTGACCCGGCAGCCGTTCTCCTGGTCGACGGTCACTTCCACGCCGCCGGCCGACAGTTGCGTACTCATGCGGCCGAGCCTAGGGCGTCTCGTTCGGATCCTGCCGGTGGGACCTCAGCGGCGGCGGCGCAGGGCGCGGCCGATGACGACCGCCGAGGCGAGGGCGAACGCGGCGGCCGGGGCGATCCAGCGCAGGCCGGCGCCCGCGGCGGCGGACGCCGGTGCGGGGACGGGGGCGTAGCGGCCGCGCGGGGGCGCGTGGTCGACCTCCTCCGCACTGCGGCCGATCATCGTGCGGCGGGCGTGGGCGGCCTCGGCGGGGGGCTGGGCCGCGCCGTACGCGTCGGCGCCGCGCATGCGGTCGAGTTCGCCGAAGTCGGAGATGCCGCCGAGGTCCTCGAAGTCGCCGTCGAGGAAGGGGTCGAGGGAGGAGGGCGGCACCTCGGTCTCGTACACGGACGGGGTGGATCCGGTGGGGTCCGCGGCGCCGGGGTCCGGGGCCCCCTCCTCCTCGGCGGTGTCCCCGGTGGCGGCGGTGCCGGTGCCCGCGTCCGGGGCGTCCGGCGCGTGAGGTGCTCCGGCCAGGCCCGCGAGCTGGGCCGCGGCCTTGTCCAGCAGCCTGCGGACGGCGGCCTCGACGGCGTCGGGTGCGAACCCGGCGGCCCGCCCGCCCGCCTCGCCCGCGGCGGTGAACTCCAGGGAGCTCCCCTCACCGGCCGGGGCCAGCCGCAGGCCCACGGTGAGCTTGACGGTGCCGCTGCCCCGGATCTCGACGCCCTCCCCCTCGACGGTCCAGCGGTCGCCGCCCCCGGCGGCCACGGTGAGGGTGCCGCGGTAGGTGACGGTGTTCCCGCCGACCCGCAGTCTCAGCCGGCCGGCGACCCGGCCCGGAGCCGCCCCCGCGGCGTCGGCGTCCTGCTGGAGGCCGGGCACGCAGCGGGCCACCCGGGCGGGGTCGCGCAGCACGGCGCGGAGGCGGTCGGCCGGTACCGGGAGGAAGACCTGATGCTCCATGCAGTCGAGCCTACCGACGCGGGCCGCCCTCGGACCCGCCGCGGCGCTCCGCAATCCGCGGGAGCGGTCAGGAGTAGCGCGGGTGCGGGAGCGTCGACCCGGGCACGCCCGCGCTGCGTTCGCTGACCACCCGGTCCCTGCGGGACGCCGCCGGGCCGCGCAGCCAGCGGAACGCGTCCTGGGTGACGGTGGTGACGCGCGGGTCCTCGTAGACGCGGCCGTTGAGCGCGGACAGCATCGGGTCGGTGCGGGCGAGGCGGACCACACCCGGGTCGAGGTCGACGACGGTCACGGAGGCCACGCCGGGGTGGCGCAGCACCTCGCGGGCGGCGAGGCCGTCGCCGCCGCCGAGGACGAGGACCCGCTCGTGCGGGCCGGTCATGGCGGGGTGGACGAGCGCCTCGTGGTAGCGGTACTCGTCGTAGCCGCTGACCCGCAGGCGCCCGTCCAGGAACAGGTCGAGGGAGCGCGGCGAGCCGCCGGCGGGGCCGGTGAGGACGAGCTCCTGCATGCCGGTCTGCCGGGCGACGCGGACCTCCCCGCCGTAGACGGCCCGGCGGGCGACCTCCTCGAAGTCGTCGGCGAGGACGGTCGCGGCACCGAGGACGGCGAGGACGGCGGCGTTCACGGCGACGAGCAGCCGGCGCCAGCGGGGGGTGAGGTCGCCGCGGAAGAGCCACAGGACCAGTCCGGCTCCGGCGACGGCGTTGACGGTGCCGGTCAGGAGGGCGCCGGTGAGCTGTCCGAGCACCGGCAGCACCAGGAAGGGGAAGGCGAGGCCGCCGACGAGGGCGCCCACGTAGTCGGCGGCGAACAGGTCGGCGACCGCACCGCCGGCGTCCTGCCTGCGGATCCGCTGGATGAGGGCCATCAGCAGCGGGATCTCCGCGCCGATCAGCACGCCGATCAGGAGGGAGAACGCGACGAGCGCCGGCCGGGACTCGCCCAGCCAGGCGAAGGTCGCGTACAGCGCCATCGCCGACAGCCCGCCGAGCAGGGCGAGGCCCGCCTCGATGAGGGCGAACCCCACGGCGGGCCGGGTCCGCAGCCGCTTCGCCAGCAGGGATCCGACGCCCATCGCGAAGACCATGACGGACAGCACGACGGACGTCTGGGTGACGGAGTCCCCGATGAGGTAGGAGCCGAGGGCCAGCAGCTCCAGCTCGTAGACGAGGCCGCAGGCGGCGCAGACGAAGACGGTGGCCAGGACGAGGAGTCGGCCGGTCCGGGGCCGTACGGGGAGGGCGGCCGCCGGCGCCGCCGCGCCCGGCGGCTCCGGAGCCGGGCGCACCCGGCGGGGGACGGAACGGTCGATCATGCAGCGAACCGTACGTCACCGCCCACGGGCATCAAGTCACCCACATGGGTGCAAGTACCCTCCCGTTCCAGCCGGTTGGCGCAACGCGCAGGGCCGGCGCGGAGGGGCCGCGAGACCCCGCGCCCCCGGCCCCCGCGGCGATTTGCGCAGCGGAGGGCGGCTGCGGGGCCCGGGCGGGGGCGCGCCGGCGGCCGTCAGGGCGCGGCCGGCTGCAGCGCGCCGGCCGGTGCACCCGCGCGCGCCCCGACCCTCGTACGGGTGGCCACCAACTGGCCTTCCTGCGGGTACGCGTGCCAGGTCCGCCAGCGCACCTGCCCCTCGTGGCGCTGCGCGAGCATCGCGGTGAAGGCGTGCGGGCTGCCGGGAAAGGTTCCGGCCAACCCGTTCGGGTGGTCCGCGACCAGGGCGAGCAGCTCCTGGGCCCGGCCCGCGAAGGAACCCTGCGAGAGGGTCTCGACGCGGGCGGCGAACTCGTACTCCCAGCCGCTCATCCGCTTCGCCACGCCGAGCGGGAGGGGCGTGCTGCTGCCGGGCATGCAGGCGACCGTCTCCGAGCAGACGACCTCGCCCTCCTCCAGGAGCACCTGGTGGGAGGCCCCCAGCAGGCGCAACTCCACCTTGGCGCCGTTCAGTTCGAGGTTCAGCACGGCCAGGGCGGGCAGCCGGTCACGGCCCAGGGCCCAGGCCAGGTCGGCAGCACGCGTGTCGGTGTAAGTGGTCTGGAGGGTCGTGAGCATGAGTCGGCTCCGCAAACGCGCGAGGGAGAGGGGCCGGACCCCGCCAGCGGTGGTCAACGGGTGGGGGGAAACCGGCTCGGGTCCACAGGAGATCCCGCGGGGCCCGGGGACTGGTCTACTCAACCGAGGGAATCATGAAAGGCACGGCACTCACAGCGTTTTTACCCAACTTGGTTGGGTTTACATCCCCGCGGGGGCCAGCCAGTTCACGTGTTCACCGGCAGCATTTCCGAACCCCGCCGCTTGACCCTTCCGGGTGAGGGGCACGGGGGCGCCCGGCGGCTTCCGTGCGCCGCCGGGCGCTCCGCGCGCGCGGTGCAGCTGCCCCGTGTCAGCTGCCGCCGCCGCAGCCCCCGCCCCCGCAGGACGAGGACGAGGACGATCCGCAGGACGAGGAGGACCCGCAGGACGAGGACGAGGACGAACCGCAGGACGACGTGCCGACCCACCAGCCGGAATCGGACGAGGAGGAGGTCGCGGACGACGAGGAGGAGGAAGAGGAGGAGGAAGAGCCGCGCCGCGTGCCCGCGGTCTTGGACAGCGACACGGCGGACGCGGCGGACGCGGCGGCGCCCTTGACGGCCACGACCACGGTGATCACCAGGCCGACGACGAGGGCGGCCACCACTACGAGAAGAGCCAGGACCATCGTCCGACCCCCTTTGCCTAGGCCTCGGTCCCCCGAGGAGCGGGATCCCCGCGTCCCGCGTGCAGCAACGATGCCCGGCGGCCGCCTCGGCCAAAGCGCACTTGAGCAACTCCAGAGGTTCGCCCCAGGATGGCGCCCATGACCGAACCCGCGGCCGGCCGCCGCCCCCTCCTCAACCGCCGCCTCGCCTCCTTCGGCACGACGATCTTCGCGGAGATGTCCGCGCTGGCCGCGCGCACCGGCTCCATCAACCTCGGCCAGGGCTTCCCCGACACCGACGGGCCCGCGCAGATCGCCGAGGCCGCCTCCCGCGCCGTCCTGACCGGGCTCGGCAACCAGTACCCGCCCGGCCCCGGAGTCCCCGAGCTGCGGGCCGCCGTCGCCCGCCACCAGGAGCGCTTCTACGGCCTGTCCTGGGACCCGGACGCCGAGGTGCTGGTCACCGCGGGTGCGACCGAGGCGATCGCCGCGTCACTGCTGGCGCTGCTCGAACCGGGCGACGAGGTCGTCGCCCTGGAGCCGTACTACGACTCGTACGCCGCCTGCATCGCCATGGCCGGCGCGACCCGCGTCCCGGTCACGCTCCGCCCGCACGGCGGCGCGTTCGCCCTCGACCTCGACGAGCTGCGCGCCGCGGTCACCCCGCGGACCCGCCTGCTGCTGCTGAACAGCCCGCACAACCCGACGGGCACCGTACTGGGCCCCGCGGAGCTGGCCGCCGTCGCGGAACTGGCGGTGGAGCGGGACCTGCTCGTCGTGACGGACGAGGTGTACGAGCACCTGGTCTTCGAGGGGGTCCACACGCCGCTGGCGTCGCTTCCGGGCATGCGCGAGCGGACGGTCACGATCTCCTCGGCCGGCAAGACGTTCTCGTTCACCGGCTGGAAGGTCGGCTGGGTCACGGCCGTGCCGGAGCTCGTCGCGGCGGTCCGCTCCGCGAAGCAGTTCCTGACGTTCGTCTCGTCGGGGCCGTTCCAGTACGCGATCGCGGAGGCCCTCGACCTGCCGGACTCCTACTACGCGGACTTCCGCGCCGACCTGGCGGCCAAGCGGGACCTCCTCGCCGACGGCCTGGCCGCGGCGGGCCTCGAGGTGTTCCGCCCGCAGGGCACGTACTTCATCACCACCGACATCACCCCGCTGGGCGAGAAGGACGGCCTGGCGTTCTGCCGCTCCCTGCCGGAGCGGTGCGGCGTCGTCGCGATCCCGAACCAGGTCTTCTACGACGACCGCACAGCCGGCGCGACCCACGTCCGCTGGGCCTTCTGCAAGCGGAAGGATGTTTTGGATGAGGCAGTAACCCGCCTCAAGCGGCTCGCGCCCTGAGAGCGAGCCGGACGGCTACTGCGAAAGGAAGGCCCGGCATCCTCTCGCTGAGGGAAGCCGGGCCGTTTGCCAAGCGGTTGATTACTCGGTGTCCTTGGGATGCCTGGTCGAGGCGTAAACGAGGATGACAGTCGAGGTCTCCGGGCTGACCAGGTATCGCACCCGGCCACCGCTCGTGATCTCGTACTCCCACTGCTCCAGGGCGGAACCCTTCCACTCCTTGGTCGCGTGCCTTCCCCGAAGCTGGTGCTGACGATTCCAGTTGTCGCGTGACAGCGGGTCCGTGCGCAGAGCCTCCAGGCACCGGTGTGCGTTCGGCAGTGCGGCTCGGCAGAGCTCTTCCCAGCCCGTCACCGCCTCGGTCGTCCCGAAGACCACGTTCCACCCACTCAAGGGCGGAACGCTGACCCGATCGCCCTTCTTGGGACTCACCCGCGCACCTCGACGGGGCCCAGGTCGTCCCCGTCAAGGAGGCGGAGCGCTTCCTTGAGCTGCACCGGATCGGCATTGATGCGGGCTGTCGCCCTCCAGGAGACGAGCGTGCGGTGCACGGCCTCCCTGGCCCCCAGTTCGGCGGCATCCGAAAGCGCTTCGAGCAACTCGACTGTGAACGCCCGCATCTCCTCGTCGTCCAGATGCCGCACCCAGGGGAAGACCTCCGGCAGTGCGAGCAGCAGCGACCGGGCCCCGTCGTCGTGCTTCATCAGCGCAAGGAAGAGCCGCGACGCGGTCGTCAGGTTCTCCTCCGTGCGCTCAGCGTGTATCGCCGTGGTCAGCACCATGTCAGGTGCGTCCCGATGGGTGACGCGAAGGCAGCCAAGGGCAGCGGCCCGGGCGGCCACAGCCTTCGGATTCCGGGACAGATCGGTGAAGGAGACGGACTCCGGCTCAGCTCCAAGGTACGCAGCGCTCATACTCCGACCGTACTCAGATCACAGTCTGATTTCCACCGATCGACGAGCCTTTGATCCGTGCACCTTCGCCTTCTGCAAGCGCACGGAGGTCCTCCGGGAGGCGGTCGTCCGCCTCGGCCGGCTCGCTGCGTGACAGAGCCCGGTCGGGCGCCGTGGTCGCAAGGACCGCGGGCCCGGCCGGGCTCTCGTTCAGGGGCGGGGAGGGGTCAGGACTCCTCGCCGTCCTCGCCGTTCTCGTCGGCCTCCAGGTCCTTCTCCAGGCCGAGCTGCTCCACGAGCCACTTGTCGAACTCGATCGAGGCGCGGACCCAGCTGACCGTGGAGGACACGAAGTGCTCCAGGCTGACGCCGGTGCCGATCAGCATCTGCGCCTCGCCGATCAGGCGGACGGAGCCGTCGTCGTGCGTGTGGCTGTAGACCTTCGGCCACAGGGTGCGGCGGTTCCAGTCGTCGATCGTCTCCAGGAGCGCCGGCTTTTCCTCGATCGCGTGGGGGCGGTCGTAGAAGGTGCGGACGGAGAAGACCTGCTGCTCGGCCTCACCCCGGAACATGAAGTAGGTGCGGAATTCCTCCCACGGCGCCGCGAGGTCGCCCTCGTCGTCGACGACGTACTTGAGCTCCATCTGCTCCAGCAGCTGCTTGACCAGATCCTGGTCGGGGACCACGGGGCCCGCCGGTCCTGTGGCCTGCGGTTCGGGCTGCTGCCCTCCGAAATTCGGAATCGAGGCCGGGTCGATGCTCACCGTGTTCTTCCCTTCGTGCGGATGGTGTCATCCTCCCCCATGGCGCCTACCCCGTGTCCAGCCCCGCACGTGCGATCCGCTCCGAGCGGACACGATTGGTCCGCCCGGAGCCCCCGCGGCCCCCCGGCGGGCCTACTCGGCCCGGCCGACGCGGAGGCCGTCGCCGGCCACGTCGACCCGTACGGTGTCGCCGTCGCGGACCTCTCCGGCCAGGATCTCCTTGGCGAGGCGGTCGCCGACGGCCGTCTGGATCAGGCGGCGCAGCGGCCGGGCGCCGTACGCGGGGTCGTTGCCCTTGTCGGCCAGCCAGGCCAGCGCCGCGGGCGTGACGTCGAGGGCGAGGCGGCGGTCGGCGAGCCGCTTGGCCAGCCGCGCCACCTGGAGCTCGGCGATCCGGGCCAGCTCCTCCCCGGTGAGGGCGGAGAAGACGACCAGGTCGTCGAGGCGGTTGAGGAACTCCGGCTTGAAGGAGGCCCGCACCGTCTCCAGGACCCGCTCGCGCTTCTCCTCGGGCGTGGCCGTCGGGTCCATCAGGAAGTGGCTGCCGAGGTTCGAGGTCAGGATCAGGATGGTGTTGCGGAAGTCGACGGTGCGGCCCTGGCCGTCGGTGAGCCGGCCGTCGTCGAGGACCTGGAGCAGGATGTCGAAGACCTCGGGGTGGGCCTTCTCCACCTCGTCCAGCAGGACGACGCTGTACGGGCGGCGGCGCACCGCCTCGGTGAGCTGGCCGCCCTCCTCGTAGCCGACGTACCCGGGCGGGGCGCCGACGAGCCGGGCCACGCTGTGCTTCTCGCCGTACTCGGACATGTCGATGCGGACCATGGCGCGCTCGTCGTCGAAGAGGAAGTCGGCGAGCGCCTTGGCCAGCTCGGTCTTGCCGACGCCGGTGGGGCCGAGGAAGAGGAACGAGCCGGTCGGCCGGTCCGGGTCGGCGATCCCGGCCCGGGTGCGGCGCACCGCGTCGGAGACGGCGCGGACGGCCTCGCCCTGGCCGATCAGGCGGCGGCCGAGCTCGGCCTCCATGCGCAGCAGCTTCTGGGTCTCGCCCTCCAGGAGGCGTCCGGCGGGGATGCCGGTCCAGGCGCCGACGACATCGGCGATGTCGTCGGGGCCGACCTCCTCCTTGACCATGGTGTCCTTGGCGGCCTCCGCCTCGGCCTCGGAGGCCTCGTCGAGCTCGCGCTCCAGGGCCGGGATCTCCCCGTAGAGCAGCTTGGAGGCGGTGTCGAAGTCGCCGTCGCGCTGGGCGCGCTCCGCCTGCCCGCGCAGGTCGTCCAGGCGCTCCTTGAGCTCGCCGACGCGGTTGAGGGACTGCTTCTCCTTCTCCCAGCGGGCGGTCAGGCCGCGCAGCTCCTCCTCCCTGTCGGCGAGGTCCTTGCGGAGCTTCTCCAGGCGCTCCAGGGAGGCCGGGTCGGACTCGCTCTTCAGCGCCAGCTCCTCCATGCGGAGGCGGTCGACGGCGCGCTGGAGCTCGTCGATCTCCAGCGGGGAGGAGTCGATCTCCATGCGGAGCCGGGAGGCGGCCTCGTCGACGAGGTCGATGGCCTTGTCGGGCAGGAAGCGGGAGGTGATGTACCGGTCGGACAGGGTCGCGGCGGCCACCAGGGCGCTGTCGTTGATCTGCACCTTGTGGTGGGCCTCGTAGCGGCCCTTGAGGCCGCGGAGGATGGCGATGGTGTCCTCGACGGTCGGCTCCGCGACGAGGACCTGCTGGAAGCGGCGCTCAAGCGCCGGGTCCTTCTCGATCCGCTCGCGGTACTCGTCGAGGGTGGTCGCGCCGACCATGCGCAGCTCTCCGCGGGCCAGCATGGGCTTGAGCATGTTGCCGGCGTCCATGGCGGAGTCCCCGCCGGCCCCGGCGCCGACGACGGTGTGCAGCTCGTCGATGAAGGTGATGATCTGGCCGTCGCTGGACTTGATCTCGGCGAGGACGGTCTTCAGGCGCTCCTCGAACTCGCCGCGGTACTTGGCGCCGGCGACCATCGCGCCGAGGTCGAGGGCGACGAGGCGCTTGTTGCGCAGGGACTCGGGGACGTCGCCCTTGACGATGCGCTGGGCCAGTCCCTCGACGACGGCGGTCTTGCCGACGCCGGGCTCGCCGATCAGGACGGGGTTGTTCTTGGTGCGGCGGGAGAGGACCTGGACGACGCGGCGGATCTCCTGGTCGCGGCCGATGACGGGGTCGAGCCTGCCCTCGCGGGCGGCTGCGGTGAAGTCGGTGCCGAACTTCTCCAGGGCCTTGTACTGGCCCTCGGGGTCGGGGGTGGTCACCCGCCGTCCTCCTCGTGCGGTCTGGAAGGCGTCCAGCAGCTTGTCGGCGGTGGCGCCCTGGGCGGTGAGGACCTCGCCCGCCGCGCCGCCCTTGGCGGCGATGGCGATCACGAGGTGCTCGGTGGAGAGGTAGTCGTCGCCGAGCCTGCCGGCCTCCCGGTCGGCCTCGGCGAGGACGGCGAGGAGCTCGCGGGTGGCCTGCGGGGGCGCGACGGTGGAGCCGGTGGCGCTGGGCAGGGCGGCGAGCAGCCGCTCGGCGCCGGCGCGTACGGCGGCCTGGTCGGCCCCGGCGGCGGCGAGGAGGTCGGTGACGTTCTCGTTGTCCTCGCCGGAGAGGAGGGCGAGGAGCAGGTGGGCCGGGGTCAGGTCCGTGTGGCCGTCCTTGACGGCGCGGGTGGTGGCGTTGTTGAGCGCGTCCCGGCTCTTGTTGGTCAGCTCGGCGTCCACGGGCGGCTTCTCCTCTCCGTACGGATACGGGTCATGCAGGATCTGACAGAGACAACGTGCGCAAAGTTGAGTCTATTCCACTCAAGGCCGGGATCGTAGTCTCGGGGGCATGTCCCATGACGTCCTCCATCCGACGCCCGAGTACCTGGCCTTCTGGCGGGAGCGGCACGTGTGCACGCTGACCACGCCCCGCCCCGACGGCACCCCGCACGTGGTGCCGGTCGGCGTGACCTACGACCCGGGGGCCGGGCTCGCCCGCGTGATCAGCAACCGGCACAGCAAGAAGGTCCGCAACGTCCTGGCCGCACAGGCGTCCCCGGCCGGCGCGGCCCGGGTCGCGGTGTGCCAGATGGAGGGGCGCCGCTGGGCGACGCTGGAGGGCCGCGCGGTCGTCCGCACGGAGGCGGAGGCGGTCGCCGAGGCGGTGGCGCGCTACGCGGAGCGGTACGGGCGCACGCCCTCGCCGAACCCGGACCGGGTCGTCATCGAGATCGCCCTGGACCGGGCCATGGGCCGCGCCTGAGGGGGTCGCCCGCGGGGCCGGCGCTGTCCGGTTCTGCTTGTCCGGTTCGACTACTGGACGCGGACATCACAACGGCGCCATCGTGGTCAGGTCCACGATGGCGCCGTTGTGTGGGGGAAGCACCTGGGGCGATCTGCAACGACGGGGGAATCGCCTCAGGCACTGCGGGGGGTGGCGGTGGTGATGTCGGGTTCGAAGAGCTGGTGGTCGCGCTGATCGAGGTTCACGAAGACCATCCCGTAGCGCACCTCGCAGCGCACCGGCTGCGGCGCGCCGCGGGGGCGGCGCAGGCAGCGGTAGGCCCGGACGTCCTCGTCCTCCTCGCGCGTGATCACGATCGGCTGGCCGAAGAGGGTGACCATCAGCGAGTCGCCGACCTGGGGGATGGCCGTCGCGAGGTCGATGAACTGCCAGCCGGAGCGGTATGCGGAAGCCATCTCGCGGCGGAAGCCGCGGTCGTCGGGGGTCATGCCGCGCTCTCCACGACAAGTCCGGCGGACGCGGTGTCGGCGGGGGCGGAGCGCCATCCGCTGTCCAGCGGGGCGGCACGCCATCCGCTGTCCATCGACGGCTCACGCCATCCGCTGTCCTCCAGCAGCGCCGCCCGGATGTCCGCGGCACCCCCTCCGGCGCCCCCCAGCGTGGCCCCGGCGAGTCCCAGACCGGCCACAGCCGAGAAGATGACGGTGGCAAGCGCCGAGCGAAGCATTCTCTTGTTCATGGTCGGCTTCGTCCTCACTTGATGAAATCCTCTCCCCCGCCTGTCAGACGATGGCTCATTCAGGCACGTCGCTGCCACAGGGACGATGCATCATGTTCTTGCATGTTCAGGACCCTGGGGGGTGGAGATTTGGCACTAAACACAACAAAAGCGACACATCCCCACGCGGTCACCGACCTGTGCAGTGAGGGCGCACGGCTCTACACGAGCGCGCTGCGGACCGGTCGCATTGCACGTGCGGACGTGAAAACGGCTCCTTGCCTGCTCGATCTGGCGCTGTTGCAGCCGGATCCCGATGACGTCAATTCGCTCCGCCCGGTTCCCCCGGCGGTCGCCCTGGCCCAGCGGCTGCACCCGATCGAGCGCGAGATCCGCGACCGCCGGCGCGACTCCCTCGAACTGTCCGAGGCATTCGAGCCGTTCCTCGCCATCAGCGCGCAGGCACCCGCCAGCACCCACGCCATCACCGTGCTGGAGGGCTTCGACGCCATCAACGCCGCCCTCAACCTGGCCACCGCCGAGTGCCACACCGAGATGCTCACCGTCCAGCCCGGAGGCGCACGCCCCAGTCTGGAGCTTACGGAAGCCCTGGAGCGGGACCAGCCGCTCACCGACCGCGGTGTCCGAATCCGTACCCTCTACCAGCACACCGTCCGCCACAGCCGCGGCACCCTCGCGTACATCGACATCCTGAAGGCCGGAAAGGTCGAAGTGCGCACGCTGGAGGAGCTCTTCGAGCGGCTCATCATCTTCGACCGCACCGTCGCCTTCATCCCCGCCAGCGACGACCGCCAGGTCGCCCTGGAGCTGCGCCACCCCGGCCTCGTCGACTACCTCATCAAGGTCTTCGAGCAGCTGTGGCACCGCGCCGTGCCGCTCCAGGAGGAGGTCACCTACCGGCACACCCGCGACGGCATCTCGGGCGTCCAGCGCACCATCGCCCAACTCCTCGTCGAGGGGCACGTGGACGAGGCCATCGCCCGCCGGCTGGGCATGAACGTACGGACCTGCCGCGCGCACATCGCGAAGCTCGCCGGCATCCTCGGCAGCGGCAGCCGCGCCCAACTCGGCTTCCTCATCGCCCGGTCGGGGATCCTGGAGGAGGACGACCCCGAGTGACCGGGGGCGGGCCCGGCAGGCCCGCGCAGACGCCCCGGGCCGGCCCCTGCGGGCCGGACGCGCAAGGCCCCGCCCGGAAGCACCGGGCGGGGCCTTGCGCGCGTCGTACGGGCCCACGGCGGCCCCTCGCAGGGGGCTGCGGCGGGGCTGCGGTCAGTCCGCGGACCGCTTCGGCGCGGGCCGCCAGACGACCAGGGCGTTGCCCCCGACCGGCGGCTGGTACTTGACCAGATCCCGCCGGTACGAGGCGTGCACCTGGGCCTCGCGCTGCTGCATCACCGCGGCCGCTCCGTCGACCGCGGCCGACAGCTCGGCCACCCGCGCCTGGAGGGCGGCCACCTGGTTCTGGAGTTCGATGATGCGCTTGATGCCCGCGAGGTTGATGCCCTCGTCCTGGGACAGCGCCTGCACCGTGCGGAGCAGCTCGATGTCCCTGGCCGAATACCGACGGCCGCGGCCCGCGGTCCGGTCGGGGGAGACCAGACCGAGACGGTCGTACTGCCGCAGCGTCTGCGGGTGCAGGCCGGAGAGCTGGGCGGCCACCGAGATCACGTAGACCGGGGTCTCGTCGGTCAGCTCGTACGCCCCGCCACCGAACCGCGGCTGTCGTCGGCGGCCGTCCATGTCATGCTCCCTTCGCGGACTCGAACAGCGCGGCGCGCGGGTCCTCCGACACCGTCGCGTCGCGGTACATCTCCAGGGCCTCGCGGGCCTTGTCCGACAGCGTGGCCGGAACCGCGACCTCCACCGTGACGAGCAGGTCGCCGCGGGTGCCGTCCTTGCGGACGGCGCCCTTCCCGCGGGCGCGCATCGTGCGGCCGGACGGGGTGCCCGGCGGAAGCTTCAGCGTCACCGCGGGGCCGTTCAGGGTCGGGACCCTGATGTCGGCGCCCAGGGCCGCCTCGGCGAACGTGACCGGGACGGTCACGGTCAGGTTGTCGCCCTTGCGGGAGAACACCGGGTGGCTGCCCACGTGGACCACCACGTACAGGTCGCCGGCGGGTCCGCCGCGCTCGCCCGGCGCGCCCTTGCCGCGCAGCCGGATCCGCTGGCCGTCGGAGACGCCCGCCGGGATCCGGACCTGCATGGTCCGGGAGGACTTGGCGCGGCCGCTGCCGTGGCAGACCTCGCAGGGGCTCTCCGCGATCAGGCCGCGGCCCTTGCAGTCCGCGCACGGGTCGGTCAGCGAGAAGCCGCCGCCGCTGCCCCGCGACACCTGGCCGGTGCCGACGCAGGTCGGGCACACCCGCGGGGTGCCGTTCTTGTCGCCGGTGCCCGAACAGGCCTTGCAGGGCGCCTGGGAGGACATCCGCAGCGGGACCGTGGCCCCGTCCACCGCCTCCGTGAAGGAGAGGGTGACCTCCGACTCGATGTCCTGGCCCCGGCGCGGCTGGGTCCGGGCGCCCGGACCGGCGCCGCCGCGGTTGAACAGCCCGCCGAACACGTCGCCGAGGCCGCCGCCGCCGAAGCCGCCCGCGCCGCCGGCCTGGGAGCCCCCGAAGAGGTCCCCCAGGTCGAAGTTGAACGAGCCGCCCGCGCCCGGGCCGGGGCGGAAGCCGCCGTTCCCGAACAGGGCGCGGGCCTCGTCGTACTCCTTGCGCTTCTTGGCGTCGCCGAGGACGTCGTTCGCCTCGGAGATCTCCTTGAAGCGCTCCTCGGCCGCGGCGTCGCCCTTGTTGGCGTCCGGGTGGTACTCGCGGGCGAGCTTCCGGTACGCCTTCTTGATCTCGGCCTCGGTGGCGTCCTTCGGGACACCGAGGACCTTGTAGTAGTCCTTCTCGACGAAGTCCTTCGTGCTCATCCCCGGTGTCCCTCCTCCCGTGCCTTCACCTGACCGCGCTCGCGGACGTCAGCCCTTTTCGGGAGCATCCGCGTCCTTGTCCGACGGCGCGTCGCCCTCCCCGGACTCGGACTTGGGCGCCGCTCCCGGCTGGGGCTCGGCCACTGCGACCCGCGCGGGGCGGATCGTGCGCTCGCCGATCCGGTACCCGGGCTGCAGGATCGCCACGCAGGTCGTCTCGGTGACGTCCGGCGCGTAACTGTGCATCAGGGCTTCGTGGATCGTCGGGTCGAAGGGCTCGCCCTCCTTGCCGAACTGCTGCAGGCCCAGCTTGGCGACCGCGGTCTCCAGCGATTCGGCCACCGACTTGAAGCCGCCGACCAGCTCGCCGTGGTCCCGCGCCCGGCCGATGTCGTCCAGGGTGGGCAGCAGCTCCGTCAGCAGGTTCGCGACCGCGATCTCCTTGACGGCGACCCGGTCCCGCTCCACGCGGCGGCGGTAGTTCTGGTACTCGGCCTGGAGCCGCTGGAGGTCCCCGGTGCGCTCGGCGAGGGCCGTGCGCGCCTGGTCCAGCTGCGCCAGGAGGGCCGCGTCCGCGTCCTGCGGGGCGGACGTGGCGGACCGTGCTCCGGAGTCCCCGGCCGGGGCCGCCGGCTCCTCGGGGGAGGAGTCGGCGGTCTTCGGCTCGGCGGCGTCCTCAGGGGCGGCGCCGTCGGGGACTTCGGGCTTCTCCTCGAAACCCGCGGTCTCCTCCGGCATCAGTGCGCGCCCTTCGGCTTGTCCTCGTCGACGATCTCGGCGTCGACGACGTCGTCGTCGGCCTTGGCCTGGCCGGCCTCACCGGCGCCGCCGGCGGCCTGGGCGGCCTGCGCGTCGGCGTAGATGGCCTGGCCGAGCTTCTGGCTGACGGCGGCGACCTTCTCGGTGGCGGTGCGGATCTCGGCGGTGTCCTCGCCCTTGAGCTTCTCCTTCAGCTCGGCGACGGCGGCCTCGACCTCGGTCTTGACCTCGCCCGGGACCTTGTCCTCGTTGTCCTTGACGAACTTCTCCGTCTGGTAGACGAGCTGCTCGGCCTGGTTGCGGGTCTCGGCGGCCTCGCGGCGGCGCTGGTCCTCCTCCGCGTACTGCTCGGCCTCCTGGCGCATCCGGTCGACCTCGTCCTTGCCGAGCGAGGAGCCGCCGGTGACGGTCATCTTCTGCTCCTTGCCCGTGCCGAGGTCCTTCGCGGTCACGTGCATGATGCCGTTGGCGTCGATGTCGAAGGAGACCTCGATCTGCGGGACGCCGCGCGGGGCCGGCGGCAGGCCCGTCAGCTCGAACATGCCGAGCTTCTTGTTGTACGCCGCGATCTCGCGCTCACCCTGGTAGACCTGGATCTGCACGGACGGCTGGTTGTCCTCGGCCGTCGTGAAGATCTCCGACCGCTTGGTCGGGATCGTGGTGTTGCGCTCGATGAGCTTGGTCATGATGCCGCCCTTGGTCTCGATGCCGAGGGACAGCGGGGTGACGTCGAGGAGCAGGACGTCCTTGACCTCGCCCTTGAGGACGCCGGCCTGGAGGGTGGCGCCGATGGCGACGACCTCGTCCGGGTTCACGCCCTTGTTGGCCTCCTTGCCGCCGGTCAGCTCCTTGACGAGCTCGGCGACGGCGGGCATGCGGGTGGAGCCGCCGACGAGGACGACGTGGTCGATCTCGCCCAGGGCGATGCCGGCGTCCTTGATGACGTTGTGGAACGGGGTCTTGCAGCGCTCCAGCAGGTCGGCGGTCAGCTGCTGGAACTGGGCGCGGGTGAGCTTCTCGTCCAGGTGCAGCGGGCCCTCGGCGGAGGCCGTGATGTAGGGCAGGTTGATCGTGGTCTCCGTGGAGGAGGACAGCTCGATCTTCGCCTTCTCGGCGGCCTCGCGCAGGCGCTGGAGCGCCATCTTGTCCTTGGAGAGGTCGACGCCGTGGCCGTTGGCGAACTGCTTCACCAGGTAGTCGACGACGCGCTGGTCCCAGTCGTCGCCGCCGAGGTGGTTGTCGCCGTTGGTGGCCTTGACCTCGACGACGCCGTCGCCGATCTCCAGCAGCGACACGTCGAAGGTGCCGCCGCCGAGGTCGAAGACGAGGATGGTCTGGTCGTCCTTGTCCAGGCCGTAGGCCAGGGCGGCGGCGGTCGGCTCGTTGACGATGCGCAGGACGTTCAGGCCCGCGATCTCGCCGGCCTCCTTGGTGGCCTGGCGCTCGGAGTCGTTGAAGTACGCCGGGACGGTGATGACCGCGTCGGTGACCTTCTCGCCCAGGTAGGCCTCGGCGTCCCGCTTCAGCTTCTGCAGGATGAAGGCGCTCATCTGCTGCGGGTTGAAGTCCTTGCCGTCCAGGTTGATCTTCCAGTCGGTGCCCATGTGGCGCTTCACCGAGCGGATGGTGCGGTCCACGTTCGTGACCGCCTGGCGCTTGGCGACCTCGCCGACGAGGACCTCGCCGTTCTTGGCGAAGGCGACGACGGACGGCGTGGTCCTGGCGCCCTCGGCGTTGGTGATGACGGTGGGCTCGCCGCCTTCGAGAACGCTGACGACGGAGTTAGTGGTGCCCAGGTCGATGCCGACCGCACGTGCCATTTCGATTCCTCCAGCTGACTTGAGTGGAACAGACTCAAGGGTGCCCCAACGACTCCCCGCCGTCAACAGAGGTGAGTCGAGGCGACTCAACTTTTATCGCGGTCTTATGCTCAGCCGCGAGCGTGCGTCAAGCGGGGCGGGGCCGAGTGGGGGACGCGGGCGCCCGCGCGCTGCGCGGCGCGCGGCGGCGG
>NZ_RPSE01000889.1:0-344 GCF_003949955.1 Streptomyces sp. WAC05292 | reverse complement strand
CACCTCGTCGTCCTCTTGCTGCTGGTGATCGGCCTGCACAGCACAGGGACGGCGGCCGGGCTCGGCTGGGGCCTGCTCGCCGCCCTGTTCTGCGGCGCCGTGCCGATCGGCATCGTCCGGCTCGGGGTGCGCCGGGGAACCCTCACCGACCAGCACATACGGGTCCGGCGCCAGCGCCTCGCGCCCATGGCGCTGAGCCTGGGCTCGGTGGCCGCGGCGATGGGCCTGGGGCACGCCTTCGGCGCGCCCCGCGAGGTGCTCGCCCTGGTCGCCGCGATGCTCGTCGGGCTCGCCACGACCCTGCTGGTCACCGCGGGCTGGCAGATATCCGTGCACATGTCGGT
>NZ_RPSE01000888.1:0-355 GCF_003949955.1 Streptomyces sp. WAC05292 | reverse complement strand
GGCGTGGCCTTCTCCGACCCGAGGGTGACGCGTCCGTGCAGCGCGGTGAACCGGAAGCCGAGCCTTTCGAGCGCGGCGGCGAAGAGCACGGCGTGCTCGTAGCAGTACCCGCCCCGCCCGCGCCGCAGCATCTTGTCCTGCACGGCCGGCACATCGAGGGGAATGGCCGCCCCGAGCACGGCGTCGAAGTTCTCGAACGGCAGAGCGGTCACATGGGCCCGCACCAGCTCCCGCAACACGCTCTCGGTGGCGGCCCGCTCCCCCCGGAACCCGATCCGCCCGAGGTACCCCTCGAGGTCGAGCAACTCCCCCTGCCAGCCACCGGCACCCACCGCCACTGCACCACCCGTTCGCT
>NZ_RPSE01000887.1:0-360 GCF_003949955.1 Streptomyces sp. WAC05292 | reverse complement strand
GCGGACACCGCGGCCCATCACGTCGCCGATGACGAGGGCGGTGCGGCCGGCGCCGAGGGTGATGACGTCGTACCAGTCGCCGCCGACGGCCGCCTCGGTTCCGCCCGGGTGGTAGACGGCGGAGATGCGCAGGTCGTCCGGCTGCTCCAGTTCCTGCGGCAGGAGCGAGCGCTGGAGGGTGACGGCGGCCTCGCGCTGGCGGCTCTCGCTGGCGCGCAGGCGTTCGAGGGCTTCGGCGTGGTCGGTGACGTCGGCCAGGTGGATCATGACGCCGGTGCCGGGGTGGGCGTGCTGGTCGGCGTCCGGGCCGTGGAGCTCCTTCGGGAACTCGACGGGCGTGCAGGTCACCGTGTACGAGCT
>NZ_RPSE01000886.1:0-621 GCF_003949955.1 Streptomyces sp. WAC05292 | reverse complement strand
GTGAACAGCCGCGCGTACGGGCCCGGCGCCGCAAGGCGCCCGGCCCGTACGCGCGGCTGTTCACCCTCCCCGGCACCCGCGCCTTCACGGCGGGGAACCTGCTGGCCAGGCTGCCGATGGGGATGTTCGCGGTGAGCGCGATCATGATGATCGCGGGGCAGCGCGGCTCGTACGCCCTGGCCGGCGCGGTCACCGCGACGGGCCTCGGGGCGACGGCCCTGGTCGCGCCGTGGACCGCCCGCCTCGTCGACCGGTACGGGCAGGCGCGCGTCGCCGTCCCCGCGACGCTGGTCGCGGTGCTCGGCTCGTTCGCGCTCGTCGCGTGCGTCCGCACCGGGGCCCCGGCGTGGACCCTGTTCGCGAGCTACGCGGCCACCGCGACGACCCCGAACATCGGCGGCATGTCGCGGGCCCGCTGGACCCACCTGCTGAAGGGCTCCCCGGCCGCGCACCACACCGCGATGTCCTTCGAGCAGGCCGCGGACGAACTGTGCTTCATGCTGGGCCCGGTCGTGGCGGCGCTCCTGTGCTCGGCGGCCTTCCCGGAGGCGGGCACGCTGACCGGCGCCGTACTCCTCCTCGCCGGGATGCTGCTGTTCACGGCGCAGCGCTCGACCGAGC
>NZ_RPSE01000885.1:0-623 GCF_003949955.1 Streptomyces sp. WAC05292 | reverse complement strand
TATTTCAACAATATCGCCCTTACGAACGGCCTGACTGTCGATAACAACCAGTGAACCATCAACATTCACGCGTCGCGCTTTGCTGCGGGTGAGCTGCGTCAAGCCGGCAATAGCCTGGCGGGTACCCATGACGCTACGCTCTTCAAGAATGTGGCCAAAAATCATCAACACGGGTAATAGTGCAGCGGTGATTAAATCCCCTAATGCCCACGCTCCCAGCATTGCCAGCACAATCAACAGATCGGTTACGCCATGCAGATCGGGATGGCGCAGGCTATGCCAGCCGGCGCGTACCACCGGTACGGCGACAAGCAACCAGGCAACGCCTGCCAGCAGATCGCTGATAGCCGCCTGCTGCGGGGCAATGGAACGCCAGATCAGGCTGAGAACAATCAGACCGATCGTGCTCATTGCCAGTGTCAACTGTACAGTCATCCGCCGCCTTTCTTCTGGTGTGAGTAACCCCTGGCTGAAGTTTGGATGAATATGTCCGTGACTACACTGATGACTCATGGGATACCCCCGAATAACTGCAAAGAAGAAGAGGACGTTTCTGTCTGTGAAGCCGGGCCGCTCAGGATCATGTTACTGCTGTCTTCAGGATTGACCGCAGTTACCTGACC
>NZ_RPSE01000884.1:0-623 GCF_003949955.1 Streptomyces sp. WAC05292 | reverse complement strand
TCAATGCGGCATAAGACAATGTTTGGCATAGCGTTTTCCTCTTTTTTAATTATGCATGTTGAGTCGTTACGCCTTCGCAGGCGGCATGGTACTGCTGGAGTATGTCCTGAATGTGGTCGAGAATGAGCTCCTGTGGTATGGACCTGAGAGCACCCTCGCGAACTTTGCTGTACTGCAACGGCAGATACTGGCTGATCAGCGGCAGCGGGATCGGTTCATCCGCCAGGTTGCGTACCAGTCGCTCAAAAGCCTCGTCAATCTGGCTGTCTGGCCAGTAATAGCGCACGCGGTCGGAATAGCTGTAACCGCGGGCCAGGCGACGGGCATTGCCGTCGCCGTGATAGTGGCTTTGCCAGTATTCCGGGCGATCGAGCATCACGTTTTCCAGGACGTGACGCAGTCCTGAGCAGGCTTTTGCCGGCAAAAGCTCTTCTTCAATTGCAGCCAGGGAGAACAGCGCTTCGCGCAGCGCGAAGGTTAGCGCAGGGCCGACTTTCAGAATGGCGAAGTGATCTTTCACCAACTGGCGCAGCGCCTGCGGCGTCTGGTAATCGGTAGAGTGTGCTTCAAATACGAGCGTGTCGTAGGCTTCAACCATCTTGCTCAGTGCGACGGCTTTATGC
>NZ_RPSE01000883.1:0-624 GCF_003949955.1 Streptomyces sp. WAC05292 | reverse complement strand
TAAATGAAGGGATCACGCTTACCCGATCTCCAGTGGTAAACTCATCAACGTTCTCACCTACTGCCTGTACAACGCCGGCCGCTTCATAACCAAGACGTGCCGGAAATTCCGGCTCAATAACATATTGGCCGTTGCGGTACATGATTTCTGCACGGTTGATACCTATCGCATGTACGCGGATCTGCACTTCACCCGCTGTCGGTGCAGGCACCTGCACATCAATAACTTCCAGCACTTCCGGGCCACCGGTGCGGTTAAAGGTAATCACTTTAGACATATTCAACTCTCTTCAGTTAAAGGCACACCTTCAGAATAATGCCGAAGGGATGCCCGAATCATTTGTGAACAATCTACGTTGTTACGAACACACCAGAAATAGCTGAGAGGGAACTTCAGTATTAATTATCCATTAACAATCCGCCTGCTTCAGCGGATCTGCGTGGCCAGAACATCACTGAACCAGTCGATAAAGACGCGCACTTTTGGAGAAAGGTAGCGCCTGTCGGGATACATCACTGACACGGGCTTTGACACCGATGGGTATCGCGGCAGAATCTCTTCAAGAGCGCCGGAAGCAATATGGGGAGCAACGGCATCATAGGTGGCCTGGATAATGCCCAGACC
>NZ_RPSE01000882.1:0-626 GCF_003949955.1 Streptomyces sp. WAC05292 | reverse complement strand
CCAGATCCTGCTCTTTCACGTGGCCGGACGCCATGGCTTCATCCAGCGTGATGCGCTTCACGCCGTTCAGACCGTTAGCCAGTAACGCGTTGGCGCGATCTTCCACCACTTTCGTGACGTTGGTATCCGCCGGGCCACCGTTAGGCGGGTTGTACTTGATGCCGCCATCTTCCGGTGGGTTGTGGGACGGGGTGATCACAATACCGTCCGCCTGCGCGCCACCTTTTTTGTTATGTACCAGAATAGCGTTAGAAACCGCAGGCGTTGGCGTGAAACCGTTGTTCTCCTGAACAATCACGTCTACGCCGTTTGCCGCCAGTACTTCCAGCACGGAGGTAAAGGCAGGTTCAGACAGGGCGTGGGTATCTTTCCCAACATAGCACGGACCGGTGACGCCATTTTTGGCGCGCTCTTCCGCGATGGCCTGAGCAATGGCCAGAATGTGCGGTTCGTTAAAGCTATGGCGCGCCGCGCTGCCGCGGTGGCCAGATGTACCAAACTTCACTGCGTGTTCTGCGTTGCCCACCACCGGCTTCAGCACGTAGTACTGCGCGGTCAGTTGAGCGACGTTAATCAAATCGCGTTGTTGTGCAGGTTGTCCTGCACGGCTGTGATTTGCCATTGCC
>NZ_RPSE01000881.1:0-628 GCF_003949955.1 Streptomyces sp. WAC05292 | reverse complement strand
GGTCGAGCATGTCGGCCGGGTAGCCGGTCTTCTCCGAGACCACCTCCAGCAGCACCGCCTCCACCGCCCCCACGTCGGGCGCGGTGGAGGCGGTGCTGCTGGAGGTGGTCTCGGAGAAGACCGGCTACCCGGCCGACATGCTCGACCTGGACATGGACATCGAAGCCGACCTCGGCATCGACTCCATCAAGCGCGTCGAAATCATGGGCGTCCTCCAGGAACGCGCCGGCGCCACCGTCACCGCCGGCCCGGAGCAGCTCGCGGAACTCCGCACCCTGCGTGACATCATCGGCATCATGGCCGGCTCGGCCGCGGCAGCCCCCGCTCCGGCCGCGGTTCCCGCTCCGGCCGCGGCCTCCGGCCCGGACGCGGGCGCCGTCCAGGCGGTCCTCCTCTCCGTCGTCTCGGAGAAGACGGGCTACCCGGCGGACATGCTCGACCTGGACATGGACATCGAAGCCGACCTCGGCATCGACTCCATCAAGCGCGTCGAAATCATGGGCGTCCTCCAGGAACGCGCCGGCGCCACCGTGACGGCAGGTCCGGAGCAGCTCGCCGAACTCCGTACGCTGCGCGACATCGTGGGCATCATCGCCGGCTCCGCGCCCCCCACCGCGGCCGCCGCCCC
>NZ_RPSE01000880.1:0-376 GCF_003949955.1 Streptomyces sp. WAC05292 | reverse complement strand
CCTCGGCTCCTTCTTCCGGCCCGTCGGCGGCCTGCTCTCCGACCGGTTCGGCGGGGCGCGCGTCACCCTGGCCACCTTCTGCGCGATGGCCGCCGGGACCGGCCTCCTGCTGCTGGCCTCCGCGCAGTCCTCGTACGCCCTGTTCCTCGGCGGCTTCACCCTGCTGTTCGTCCTGACCGGCATAGGCAACGGCTCGACGTACAAGCTGATCCCGGCGGTCTTCGCCCGGCAGGCGCAGGACGCCGTCACCTCCGGTCGCGACGCCGAGCAGGCCTTCGCCCGGGCCCGGCGCCTCTCCGGCGCCGTCGTCGGGATCGCCGGCGCCGTCGGCGCCCTCGGCGGAGTCGGGGTGAACCTCGTCTTCCGCAGCGCCTAC
>NZ_RPSE01000087.1:0-19273 GCF_003949955.1 Streptomyces sp. WAC05292 | reverse complement strand
GCCCTCCCCCGCCCGCCCCGCCCGTGACCGACGATCGGAGACCCCGTGTCGACCACCGCAGATGCCATCGCGTCCGCCGAGGCGCACAGCGCGCACAACTACCACCCGCTGCCCGTCGTCGTGGCGACGGCGGAGGGCGCCTGGATGACCGACGTGGAGGGCCGCCGCTACCTCGACATGCTCGCGGGCTACTCGGCGCTCAACTTCGGCCACTGCAACCCCCGCCTGCTGGCCGCGGCGCGGGCCCAGCTGGGCCGCGTCACCCTCACGTCGCGGGCCTTCCACCACGACCGCTTCGCGGACTTCTGCACCGAACTGGCCGCGCTGTGCGGCAAGGACATGGTGCTGCCGATGAACACCGGCGCGGAGGCCGTCGAGACGGGCGTGAAGACGGCCCGCAAGTGGGGCTACGAGGTCAAGGGCGTCCCGGACGGGCACGCCAAGATCGTCGTCGCGGCGGACAACTTCCACGGCCGGACCACCACGATCGTGAGCTTCTCCACCGACCACGAGGCCCGCGACCACTTCGGCCCGTACACGCCCGGCTTCGAGATCGTCCCGTACGGCGACCTGACCGCGCTGGCCCACGCGGTCACCCCGAACACGGTGGCCGTGCTGCTGGAGCCGATCCAGGGCGAGGCGGGGGTGCTGGTGCCGCCGGCCGGTTACCTGAGAGGCGTACGCGAGCTCACGCGCGAGCGGAACGTGCTGTTCATGGCGGACGAGATCCAGTCGGGCCTGGGCCGGACGGGCCGGACGTTCGCCTGCGAGCACGAGGACGTCGTCCCGGACGTGTACCTGCTCGGCAAGGCGCTCGGCGGCGGCGTCGTCCCGGTCTCGGCCGTCGTCGCCGACCGGGACGTCCTCGGGGTGTTCAAGCCGGGCGAGCACGGCTCGACGTTCGGCGGCAACCCGCTGGCCTGCGCGGTGGGCCTGGAGGTGGTGGCGATGCTGCGCACCGGCGAGTACCAGCAGCGGGCGGCCGAACTCGGCGACCACCTGCACCGGGAGCTGAACCTGCTGGTCGGCGGCGGTGCGGTGACCGCGGTGCGCGGGCGCGGCCTGTGGGCGGGCGTCGACATCGACCCGGCGCACGGCACGGGCCGGGAGGTGTCGCAGCGGCTGATGGAGCGCGGCGTGCTCGTGAAGGACACGCACGGGGCGACGATCCGGATCGCGCCGCCGCTGGTGATCGGCAAGGAGGACCTCGACTGGGGCCTGGACCAGCTGCGCGCGGTGCTGGCGTCCTGACCGGGCGGCCTCCGGGTCCCGCGGCGGCGGGGCCCGGAGGGGCGTGTCCTAGAGGATGACGTGGGGCAGGAAGCGGGCGTACTCGTCCGTGACCGGCCCCGCGGACTCGCGGATGCCGAGGCCGGCGGCCTCCTCCTCGACGACCCAGGCGCCGAGCACGACGCGGTTGCCGTCGAAGTCGGGCAGCGGGGAGAGCGCCTGGTAGACGTAGTTCTCGCCCTCGGCCGGGGTGAAGGGCCGGGCGTCCGGGCCCGCCGGGTGCAGGGCCACGCCGGCGCCCTCGCGGCCGAGCAGCGGCTTCGCGGCGAAACCGGTCGTGCCGGCGAGTTCGCGCGGACCGTCGAGGTAGGCGGGCAGCAGGTTGGGGTGCTCGGGGAAGAGCTCCCACAGGATGGCCAGCAGCGCCTTGTTGGAGAGCAGCATCTTCCACAGCGGCTCGATCCAGCAGGTGGTGCCGTCGCCTCCGCCGTGGTCGTACGTGTCGAGGACGTGCGGGCCGAACGCGTCGGTGGCCAGCCACTCCCAGGGGTAGAGCTTGAAGCAGGTGCGGATGAAGCGCAGGTTCTGGTCCACGAAGCGGCCCGAAAGGCTGTCCCAGCCGATCTTCTCGACGGCGAGCGCCTCGGTCTGCAGGCCGGCCTGCTGGGCGGTCTCCTCCAGGTAGACCACCGTCATCAGGTCCTCGCCGATCTCGTCGGTCTCGGAGTGCGCGAAGTGCACCGGGCCGGGCGGCAGCAGTTCGGCCTGCCGCCGCCAGGCGTCGACGAGCCGCTCGTGCAGGGAGTTCCACTGGTCGGCGCCGGGGAAGCGCTCCTCCATCCAGAACCACTGCGGGCTGGCCGCCTCCACGAGGGAGGTCGGCGTGTCGGCGTTGTACTCCAGCATCTTGGCCGGCCCCGTGCCGTCGTAGCAGAGGTCGAAGCGGCCGTAGAGGGAGGGCTGTTCGGCGCGGCGCCGCCAGGACTCGGTGATCAGCGAGGCCAGCCGGCGGTCGGTGATGCCGAGGTCGGCGAAGCGGTCTTCGGCGACGATGTGCGCGGCGGCGGCCAGGCACATGGCGTGCAGCTCCTCGACGACCCCCTCCAGCGCCTCCACCTCGGGCAGCGAGAAGGAGTAGTAGGCGCTCTCGTCCCAGTAGGGGCGCAGGGAGTCGTCGGGGTAGCGGGTGAGCGGGTAGATCAGGCCCTGCTCCTCGACGGTCTGCTGCCAGCCGGGGCGGGGTTCGATGGTGTGGCGCCGCAAGGGGCTCAGCCGCCGCTGGAGGAGGAGTGGCCGCCGATGCCGCCGCGGGTGACGGCCGACTTGTCGAAGCTGCCGCCGCTGACCTTGTTCCCGGAGACGCTGCCGCCGTAGTAGTACGCGGCGTGGCCGCCCCTCCCGCTGCTCCCGCTCTTGCACTCGCGGTTGTTCAGCTTCTCCAGCGTGACGCGGTCGACACAGCGCTTGTCCGGCTCCTTGCTGCTGCCGCAGGCGACGAGTGCCGCGGCGAGCAGGCCCATGCCGCCGAGGGCGACGCCGCCGGAGCGCATACGGCGTCGGGTGCTGGTGCTGCTGCTGCTGTCCATGGGCGACAGACTAGAACGGGGTGTCGAGGGGATGGAATCCGGCCGTGGAAACCTGCGCGGCCCCTCCATGACCTAGAGTCGTTTTTCGTGCTGCTTGGGATGATTTGCTCGCTCGGTGCGGCGGTCTGTTACGGAACTGCATCCGTTCTGCAGGCGGTCGCGGCGCGGGCGGCGGAGCCCGGGAGCGGCTCCGGCGTCGACGCGGCGCTGCTGTGGCGGGCGGTGCGGCAGTGGCGATATCTCGCCGGTCTGTGTCTGGACGGGGCCGGCTTCGTCCTCCAGGTGGTGGCGCTGCGGCACGTCCCGATCTACGCGGTGGGCGCGGCCCTCGCGGCGAGCCTGGCCGTGACCGCGGTGGCCGCGGCGCGGCTGCTGCGGGTGCGCCTGAGCCGGGCCGAGTGGACGGCGGTGGCCTCGGTGTGCGGGGGGCTGGCGATGCTCGGGCTGGCCTCGGGCCCGGAGGGTTCGGGTACGGGGCCGGCCTGGCTGGGGTGGGCGCTGCTCGCGGCCGTGGGCGCGGTGCTGGCGGTCGGCGCGGGGTGCGGGCGGCTGCCGGACCGGGCGCGCTCGCCGGCCCTGGGGCTGGCGTCCGGGACCGGGTTCGGGGTGGTGGAGGTGTCGGTGCGGCTCGTCGACGGCTTCTCGGCGGCCGACCTGCGCAACCCCGCCCTGTACGCGCTGCTGTCCGGCGGCGGCGCGGCCTTCCTGCTGCTGACGTCGGCGCTCGCCCGCGGGTCGGTCACCGCCGCGACGGCGGGCATGGTGCTGGGAGAGACGGTCGGCCCGGCCGCGGTCGGCATCGTCTGGCTCGGCGACCGCGCCCGCGAGGGCCTGGCCTGGCTGGGCGTGCTGGGCTTCGCCGTCGCCGTGGCCGGGGCGCTCGCCCTGGCCCGCTTCGGCGAACTCCCCGCCGCGGCGGACGCCTCCGGCGCTCAGCCGGCGCCGTAGAGCGCGCGGGCGCGGGCCGGGTCGCAGCAGCCGTCGGGCCCGAGAGCGAGGAAGTGCCGCGTCTGCCACGCCTGGGTGGCGCGGGCCTGACGGCTCGTCGTATGCGCCCACGGCGGATACACCCGGAAGCCCCGCTTCCCGCCGGAGCCGCCGCGGGAGACGACTCCCCGCTCGCACAGCGCCGCGGCCGGGAACACGAACTGCCCGCGGCCGCCGGCGTCGCGGACGGCGACGACGAAGAGGTCCACCCCGTCGGCGGCGTCGAAGGGCCGGATCGGCCCCTCCTCCGACCGCTGCCACACCGTCACGAACAGGCCCGCCTTCCGCGGGGTGGTCCTGGCCGCCCGGAACCGGACCGCGCGGCCGTCGAGCGTGAACGCGCAGGCCGCGTACTCCGCGCTCTCCGGCTCGGGCACGGGCGGGGTGCAGGCGAAGCCGCCCGGGTCGTACACCGCGGCCTTCGCCGCGGCCAGCTCTTCGTGGATCCCCGTCCACGCCGGTTCAGCCGCCATCCCGCCATCCTGCCACCGCCCTCGGACATGCCGCTCCGGCCCCCCGCGCTGCCGCGGCCGCGGGGCGCGGCGGGTCACGGCAGGGACGCCACCAGCGCCGCGAGCGACGGCGCCCAGGCGCTCGGCGAAGGGGCGCCGTAGCCGACGACCAGGGCCTCGCGCGGCGGCAGCCCGGCGTCCGGGTGGACGTGCCGGGAAAGGGGCTCCAACGCCAGCTCGTGCCAGGCCGCCGCCCGCAGCACGCCCTCCTCGCTGCCCTTCGGGAGGTCCAGGACGGCGTGCAGGCCGGCCGCGATACCGGAGACGGCGACCCGCCCCGACACCGCGGCCAGGAGTTCGTCGCGGCGGCGCCGGTAGCGCTGCCGCATGCCGCGCACGTGCCGGTCGTACGCGCCGGAGCGGATGAACTCGGCGAGGGTGAGCTGGTCCAGGACCCCCGACGCCCACTCCGCGGGCCCCTTCGCGGCGAGCACCTCGTCCAGCAGGCCCGCCGGCACCACCATCCAGCCCAACCGCAGCCCCGGCGCCAGGGACTTGCTCGCCGTGCCGAGGTAGACCACCCGGTCCGGGTCGAGGCCCTGGAGGGCGCCGACCGGCTGCCGGTCGTAGCGGAACTCCCCGTCGTAGTCGTCCTCCACGACCAGCCCGCCGGTGGTCCGCGCCCAGTCGACGGCGGCGGCCCGCCGGCCCGGCGTCAGCGCGACCCCGGTCGGGAACTGGTGGGCGGGGGTCAGGAGCACCGCCCCTGCGGCGAGGCCGGGCAGCCGGTTCGTGCACGCCCCGGCGGCGTCCACCGGGAGCGGCACCGTCCGCAGCCCCCGCCGCTCCAGCAGGCCCCGGTGCACGGCCAGGCCGTACCCCTCCACGGCGACCTCGCGGACGCGGCGGGCCCGCAGCACCTTCGCCAGCAGGGTCAGGCCGTGCGCGAAGCCCGCGCACAGCACGATCCGCCCCGGGTCCGCGTGCACCCCCCGCGCCCGCGCCAGATAGCCCGCGAGGGCCTCCCGCAGCTCGGTGCGGCCGCGCGGGTCGGCGGCGTACCCGAAGGCCTCGTTCGGCGCGGCGGCCACCGCCCGGCGGGCCGCCGCCAGCCAGGCGGCGCGCGGGAAGCCGCCCAGGTCGGGGCTGCCCGCCGTCAGGTCGTACGCGGGCCCCCTCCGCACCGGATGCCGGGGCGGCGCGGCGGCCGCGGCGCCGCCCGGACCCGGGCGGCGCGGCCGGGCGCGCTCCGCGACGCGGGTGCCCGAGCCCTGGCGGGCCGTCAGCCACCCCTCGGCGACGAGTTCGGCGTACGCCTCGGCGACGGTGTTGCGGGCGATGCCGAGGTCCGCGGCGAGCGAGCGGGAGGACGGCAGCCGGGTGCCGGGCGCGAGGCGGCCGCTGCGCGCGGCCTCCCGCAGCGCCTCCGCGAGGCCCGCCCGCAGGCCCCGCCCGGCGGAGAGCTCCAGGTGCAGGTCGGCTCCGAAAGCGGCCCGGGATTCCGTCATGGAAATGGACCATATCCGCGGTCCGCCTGCTCCGTAGGGTGAGGCCATGACCACCGACGAGACGCAGCACCCGACGGCTTCCGGCCTGTGCGCCGAGCACACCCCCCGCATGAACCTGGCCCGCCAGGTGCCCGAGATCTACAAGGCCGTCGTCGCGCTGGAGACGGCCACCCGCAAGGGCATGGACCCGGTCCTCCTCGAACTCGTCAAGATCCGCGCCTCGCAGCTCAACCACTGCGCGTTCTGCCTCGACATGCACACCAAGGACGCCCTGGCCGCCGGGGAGAGCGTGCAGCGCATCGTCCAGCTGAGCGCCTGGGAGGAGTCGCGGCACTTCTACACCGAGCGGGAGATCGCCGCGATCGAACTGACCGAGGCCGTCACGGTCCTGACGGACGGCTTCGTCCCCGACGAGGTGTACGACCGCGCCGCGAAGCACTTCGGGGAGCGGGAGCTGGCCCAGCTCATCACCGTCATCGCGACGATCAACGTCTGGAACCGCTTCGCCGTCACCACGCGGATGGTGCCGGGCGGCTACACGCCGGGCGGCCCGCGCGGCTGACCGGGTGCGCGGGAAACGGGAAGGGGGCCCCGGGCGCTGCTGCGCCGGGGCCCCCTTGCCGTGTCGTCAGATGAGGCCGAGCTCGCGGACCGCGTCGCGCTCCTCGATGAGCTCCGCCACGGACGCGTCGATGCGCGCACGGGAGAACTCGTTGACGTCGAGGCCCTGGACGATCTCGTACTTGCCGTCCTTGCAGGTGACGGGGAAGGAGGAGATCAGGCCGGCGGGGACGCCGTAGGAGCCGTCCGACGGGATGCCCATGGAGGTCCAGTCGCCCTCGGCGGTGCCGTTGACCCAGGTGTGGACGTGGTCGATGGCGGCGTTGGCGGCGGAGGCGGCCGAGGACGCGCCGCGGGCCTCGATGATGGCCGCGCCGCGCTTGGCGACGGTCGGGATGAACTCGTCGGCCAGCCACGCCTGGTCGCCGATGACCTCGGCGGCGTTCTTGCCGGCGATCTCCGCGTGGAAGACGTCCGGGTACTGGGTGGCCGAGTGGTTGCCCCAGATGGTCAGGCGCTTGATGTCGGTGACGTCGGCGCCGGTCTTCTTCGCCAGCTGCGAGATCGCGCGGTTGTGGTCCAGGCGGGTCATCGCGGTGAAGCGCTCGGCCGGTACGTCCGGGGCGGCGGCCTGGGCGATCAGGGCGTTGGTGTTGGCCGGGTTGCCGACGACGAGGACCTTGATGTCGTCCGCGGCGTGGTCGTTGATGGCCTTGCCCTGCGGCTTGAAGATGCCGCCGTTGGCGGACAGCAGGTCGCCGCGCTCCATGCCCTTGGTGCGGGGGCGGGCGCCGACCAGCAGCGCCACGTTGGCGCCGTCGAAGGCCTGGTTCGGGTCGTCGAAGATGTCGATGCCCTTGAGGAGCGGGAAGGCGCAGTCGTCGAGCTCCATGGCGGTGCCCTCGGCGGCCTTCAGGCCCTGGGGGATCTCCAGGAGGCGGAGCTTGACCGGCACGTCCGCGCCGAGCAGGTGACCGGAGGCGATGCGGAAGAGCAGCGCGTAGCCGATCTGGCCGGCGGCGCCGGTGACGGTGACATTCACAGGAGTGCGGGTCATGGCCTTCTCCGTTAGACAGCTGGCGGTGGGGCGTCCCCGCCCCGTGTGCTGGCGGACGCCGCTTCCCTGCGAATCTTGACGTGAAGAGACATCCGGCGTCAGGCTATCCGACTCCTCACGGGCCCAACCCCCCGGTCCGTGTGGTCCGCGGCACACGGACCGGGCGGGTTCGAAGGCCCGCGGGCGGCTGCGGCCGCGGATTCCACCCGGCGGGCTCGCCCGGACGGGTGGATCGGCAGGCGGCCGTCAGCGGACGGTGAAGCGGACGGCGTCCTCCAGGAACGGGATCTTCAGCAGCGGGTTGGGGCCGACGACCAGCGCCAGCAGGGTGATCGCCGCGCCCAGCACCCCGTACGTGATCATGTCGGTGAACCGGGAGCGGACGGCGAGCATGCCCACGTCGGGCAGGGCGCGCCGCAGCACGGCGGCCGCGATCAGGGCCACCCCGATCACGAGGCAGCCCGTGCGCACGGCCCCCAGCGCGGTGCACAGCAGGCCGACCGCCGTCGCGGCGAGGACGCTGAGCATCGGCCACTGGCGGGAGGTGAGCGCGGTCCCCGGCCCGGCGCGGCCGGCGCCCTCGGGGCGGGCCGTGTCCCGGGTGAGGGACGGGAAGCGGCGCGACTTCGCCGCCGCCGCGGCGGCGGTGCCCTGCCCGGCGCCCTGCTCAGCCTGCACTGGCGGCCTGCCGTTCCGCGGCCTCGACGACGTTGACGAGGAGCTCCGCGCGGGTCATCGGGCCGACACCGCCCGGGTTCGGGGAGATCCAGCCGGCGACCTCGGCGACGCCGGGGTGCACGTCTCCGACGATCTTGCCGTCCTCGTCGCGGGAGACGCCGACGTCGAGGACGGCCGCGCCGGGCTTGACGTCCTCGGGCTTGACCAGGTGCGCGACGCCCGCGGCGGCCACGACGATGTCGGCCTGCCGCAGCAGCGACGACAGGTCGCGGGTGCCGGTGTGGCAGAGCGTCACCGTGGCGTTCTCCGACCGGCGGGTCAGGAGCAGCCCGATGGAGCGGCCGACGGTGATGCCGCGGCCGACGACGACCACGTGCGCGCCGTTGATCTCCACGCCGTGGCGGCGCAGCAGCTCCACGATCCCGTTCGGGGTGCAGGGCAGCGGGCCGGGCTCGTTAAGGACGAGGCGGCCGAGCGAGGCCGGGTGGAGGCCGTCGGCGTCCTTGTCCGGGTCCATCAGCGTCAGCACGCGGTTGGTGTCGATGCCCTTGGGCAGCGGCAGTTGGACGATGTAGCCGGTGCAGGCCGGGTCCTCGTTCAGCTCCCGGACGACCGCCTCGATCTCCTCCTGCGTCGCCGTGGCGGGCAGTTCGCGGCGGATCGACTCGATGCCGACCTCGGCGCAGTCCTTGTGCTTTCCGTTGACGTACCAGCGGCTGCCCGGGTCGTCCCCGACCAGCAGGGTGCCGAGGCCGGGGGTGATGCCTTGGGCCTTGAGCCTCTCCACACGGGCGGTCAGCTCGGACTTGATCGCGGCTGCGGTGGCCTTGCCGTCGAGAATCTGGGCGGTCATGCGTCCATCCTCCCGGATCCGGTGCCCCTGGTTCCAGTCGTGCCGTCCGGCGCGGTCCGCGCGGCGGAGGGGCGCGGGCCGCCCCGGGCGCATGTCACGGCCCTGCACCGTTCGTTGCACTTGCACAACAGGTGGCCGGGCCGTCGCTCCGACCGCTGGACAACTCCGCCCGCTCCGCCGACGATGGCCGGACAAGATTGCCGCGGGCAGTGCCGGGGGGCGGACCGCAGAACAGAACGGCCTCCGTGCGTGCCGTGCGTCCCCGCACTTCCACGGAGGAACACCGCAAGATGAGCTTCGGAGACCCGAACAACCCGTACGGGCAGCAGCCGCAGGGCCAGCCCGGCTACGGCTACCCGCAGCAGCAGCCGCCCCAGGGCTACCCCGCACAGGGCGGCTACGCCTACCCCCAGCAGCCCCAGCAGCCCCAGGGCTACCCCGGTTACCCGGCCGGCCCCGGCGGCTACGCGGGCGCGCCGATGCAGATGCCCGGCCTGCTGAAGACGGCCCGCGTCTTCCTCTTCATCATCGCCGGCCTGCAGCTGATCGTCGGCGTCCTCGCCCTGCTGGGCGCCGCCTTCCTCTCCAGCAGCGACGGCATCGGCAGCGGCTCCACCGCGAACGTCGCGGCCGGCGCCATCGCCGTCGTCGCCATCATCTCGATCGCGTTCGCCATCTGGGCGATCGTGCTCGGCGCCAAGTTCGGCAAGGGCGGCAACGGCACCCGCGTCACGCTGATCGTCTACTCCGTGCTGTACCTGCTGCTCAGCCTGAGCAACTTCACCGGCATGGCCGGTGCGGAGGCCACCGCCGGATCGGCGGTGGGCGGCGTGATCGGCCTCGCCGTCGGCGTGCTGCTCCTCGTCGCGGCCGTCAACAAGGACTCGGTCGCCTGGTTCAACCGCCCGCGGTACTGAGCCCGCGCGGAAGGGGCCGCGACGGAAGACCCGTGGCACGGCGAAGGCCGCGTCCCGCAGTGTGCGGGGCGCGGCCTTCGCCGTGTGGGGCGGGCGCCGCGGCTCAGTGGAAGAAGTGCCGGGTGCCGGTGAAGTACATGGTCACCCCGGCGGCCTTCGCGGCCTCGACGACCTGCTCGTCGCGGACGGATCCGCCCGGCTGCACGACGGCCTTGACGCCCGCGGCGGTCAGGATCTCCAGCCCGTCCGGGAAGGGGAAGAACGCGTCGGACGCGGCGTACGAGCCCTGCGCGCGCTCGGCGCCGGCCCGCTCGACGGCGAGGCGGGCGGAGTCGACGCGGTTGACCTGGCCCATGCCGACGCCGACCGAGGCGCCGTCCTTGGCGAGGAGGATCGCGTTGGACTTCACGGCGCGGCAGGCCTTCCACGCGAACGCGAGCTCGGCGAGCTCGGCGGGGGCGAGCGCCTCGCCGGTGGCCAGCGTCCAGTTCGCCGGGTCGTCGCCCTCGGCCTGGAAGACGTCGCTCTGCTGGAGGACGGCGCCGCCCGAGATCGGCTTGAGGTCGCCGGGCTGGTGCGGGCTGCCCTCGACGCGCAGCACGCGGATGTTCTTCTTCTTCGCCAGGACCTCGACCGCTCCGTCCTCGTAGGCGGGGGCGGCGACGACCTCGGTGAAGATCTCCGCGATCTGCTCGGCGAGCTCGACGGTCACCGGGCGGTTGACGGCGATGACGCCGCCGAAGGCCGACAGAGGGTCGCAGGCGTGGGCCTTGCGGTGGGCCTCGGCGATGTCGGCGCCGATCGCGATGCCGCACGGGTTGGCGTGCTTGATGATCGCGACGCACGGCTCGTCGTGGTCGTAGGCGGCGCGGCGGGCGGCCTCGGTGTCCACGTAGTTGTTGAACGACATCTCCTTGCCGTGCAGCTGCTCGGCGTTGGCGAGCCCGCCCGGCTGCCCGTCGGTGTACAGGGCCGCGGCCTGGTGCGGGTTCTCGCCGTAGCGCAGGACGGCCTTGCGGTCCCAGGCGCCGGCCAGGAACTCGGGCAGCACGGCCTCCGGCTCGGGGGCGTACGCGTTCGTGAACCAGGAGGCGACGGCGACGTCGTAGGCGGCCGTGTGCTGGAAGGCCTCGGCGGCCAGGCGCTTGCGGGCGGCGAGGTCGAAGCCGCCGCCGCGGACGGCGGCGAGGACGTCGCCGTACCGCTCGGGGCTGGTGACCACGGCGACGGAGGGGTGGTTCTTCGCGGCCGCGCGGACCATGGACGGGCCGCCGATGTCGATCTGCTCGACGCACTCGTCGGGCGTGGCGCCGGAGGCGACGGTCTCCCGGAACGGGTAGAGGTTCACGACGACCAGGTCGAACGGCTCGACGCCCAGCTCGGCCAGCTGGCTGCGGTGGTCCTCCAGGCGGAGGTCGGCGAGGATGCCGGCGTGCACGCGCGGGTGCAGGGTCTTGACGCGGCCGTCCAGGCACTCGGGGAAGCCGGTCAGCTCCTCCACCTTGGTGACGGGGACGCCGGCGGCGGCGATGCGGGAGGCGGTCGAGCCGGTCGAGACGAGCGCGACGCCCGCCTCGTGCAGGCCGCGGGCCAGCTCCTCCAGTCCCGTCTTGTCGTAGACGCTGACGAGCGCGCGCCGGATCGGTCGCTGCGACGTCGTGGTGCTCTCTGCGGCGGTCACTGGATCGTTACCTTTCGTCCCTCGATGCGGTAGCCGTGCCGGGCCAGGCGCCCCACGACGTCGACGAGCAGCTGGCGCTCGACTTCCTTGATGCGCTCGTGCAGAGCGGCTTCGTCGTCCCCGTCCCTGACCTCGACGACACCCTGGGCGATGATCGGTCCGGTGTCCACGCCGGCGTCCACGAAGTGGACGGTGCAGCCGGTGACCTTCGCCCCGTACGCGAGCGCGTCCCGTACGCCGTGCGCGCCGGGGAACGCGGGCAGCAGGGCGGGATGGGTGTTGACGAAGCGGCCGCCGAAGCGGCCGAGGAACGCCTTGCCCACGATCTTCATGAACCCGGCGGAGACGACGAGGTCGGGGGCGTGGGCCGCGGTGGCCTCGGTGAGGGCGGCGTCCCACTCCTCCCGGCTCGCGTAGTCCTTCACCGGGCAGACGAAGGTCGGGATGCCCGCCTTCTCGGCCCGCTCCAGGCCGGCGATGCCGGTGCGGTCGGCCCCCACGGCGACGACTTCGGCGCCGAAGCCCTCGGCGCCGCCGGGGTGGGAATCGATGGCGTCGAGCAGGGCCTGGAGGTTGGTGCCGGATCCGGAGACCAGGACGACCAGGCGGGAGGCGGCCATGACAGGCCCTTTCTCGCGTGGGTGGCGCCCCGGGAAACCCGGGGGCGCGGCGTTCGTCTTGTGCGGTCGTACAAAACTTCGACGCCCCGGTATACGGGGGACCCTACGAAGCCGCCGACCGCCTGCAACGATACCGGCACACCGGACGGCCCCCGAGGGACGGGGGGACGGCCGACGGGTAGCGTCTGGCGTACAGGCCGCGAACGGCGTGGTGAGAGGGGGCCGCGCAGCCCTTCGACGCACGCCGCCCGCGACGCACTCCGACGCCGGCGCCCCGCACCGGGCGCGCCCGGCGTCCACGACACAGGGGAAGTAACGCACTCGATGCCGGACCGCCGCCAGCCCGACTCCTCCACCGACGACAACCCCTTCGCGGCCCCGCCGGAGGGCCGGCCCGACCAGCCGTGGCAGCCGCGCCCCGGCGGTGGCGGCGGCCGCCCCGGCCAGGACCCCTCCTCGGGAGGCCCGGGCGGGCCGACGGGACCGGGCGGGCCGTCCGGGCCGGCGCGCTGGGACCCGACCGACCCCGTGCAGCGGCGCGCCCGCTACGCCCTGCTCGCCGGCATGTGGGGGTTCTTCTTCGGGATCTTCGGGATCCCGTCGGTGGGACTGCTGCTCGGCGCGCTCGCGGTGTACTGGGGCGTCAGCGGCCTGCGGGGCAGGCCGGCGGCGGCGCCCGGGGCCGCCGCGGACGCCTCCGGGGCGGGCGCCCGCCCGGCCGGCGGCGGAAGCGGCGGGAGCGGCCTCGCCGCACTCGGCCCGGCGGCCGGCCCCCAGCGGGCGGCCGCGGTCGGCGGCCTCGTCACGGCGACGCTGGCGATCGTCCTGGCCCTGGGCTCGTACGGCGTGCAGATCGCCTACAAGGACTTCTACATCTGCCGCGACGACGCCCTGACCAAGGCGGCGGAACTCCAGTGCAACGACCTCCTGCCGGACAACGCCCTCGGCAAGGTGCTGAAGGTCCGCCAGTAGCGGACGTCCGCCGGCAGCGGACCTGCCGCTGCGCCCGCCTCCGCCGTGCGGGGGCGGGCGCAGCCGGTTTCATCCGGCCGGGCGGCGCCGGGACAGGACGCGGGCCCCCGCGACGGGCGGGGCGAGCGGTCGCGCCGCCGGAACGGGGACGGAGCCGGCGTCCGGTGCCGCGGCCGGCGCGGCGCCGATGAGAGATCGGCCGGCGCCGGGGGAGGCAGGGCTCGCCGGCGGCCTTCACCCGGAGGCCAGTGCTGCCGCAAGGCCTGCGCGCACGGTCATCGCTGCACGTCAAAGCCCCCCTGGCGGCATCCCGCCCGTCCGGATAGGGTGTGAAGAACGCGTCAAGACGCCCTCCCATCCGAGGGCGGACGCGGGGTGTGCCGGGAAGTCTGGTCGGCGTCCTCGGGGCCGTGTGCCCTGCCGCTGCCGACGCCCGGAGGTTTCCCCGCCATGACCGCTGCCCCGCCGCCCGAGCGCCCCCCGTTCCTCGGCCTCCTGCCGTGGCCGGAGCGCCGCGCCGTCGCCGAGGCCCTGCGCACCGAGACCTTCGGCGGGCTCGTCCTCCTGGCCGCCGCGGTCGTCGCCCTCGTCTGGGCCAACAGCCCCCTCGGCGACCTGTACACGCAGGTCCGGGACTTCCACTTCGGGATCCCCGCGCTCGGCCTCGACCTCTCCGTCGGGCACTGGACCGCCGACGGCCTCCTCGCCGTCTTCTTCCTCGTCGCCGGCATCGAGCTGAAGCGGGAACTCGTCGTCGGGGAGCTCCGCACTCCGGCCACCGCCGCGCTGCCGGTCGTCGCCGCCCTGTGCGGCATGGCCGTGCCCGCCGCCCTGTACGTGCTCACCGCCGGCCTCGGTGGCGGGAGCCCCGACGGCTGGGCCGTCCCCATGGCCACCGACATCGCGTTCGCGCTCGCCGTCCTCGCCGTCATCTCCACGCACCTGCCGGCCGCGCTGCGGGCGTTCCTCCTCACCCTCGCCGTCGTCGACGACCTCGGCGCCATCCTCGTCATCGCGATCTTCTTCAGCGACGGGCTGAACTTCTGGGCCCTCGGCGGGGCGTTCGCCGGGCTTGCCGTCTTCTACGTGCTCCAGCGCTTCCGGGTGCGCGGCTGGTGGTGGTACGTCCCGCTCGGGCTCGCGATCTGGGCGCTGATGTACAACAGCGGCGTCCACGCCACCGTCGCGGGCGTCGCCATGGGCCTGATCCTGCGCACCACCACAGACAAGGGCGAGGACGCCGCCCCGGGGGCGCGGGTGGCGCACCTCGTCCACCCGTTCTCCGCCGGCGTGGCCGTCCCGCTGTTCGCGCTGTTCGCGGCGGGGGTCGGCGTCTCCGGCGATGCCCTCGCCCGGGTCTTCACCACGCCCGAACCGCTCGGCGTCGTGGTGGGCCTCGTCGTCGGCAAGATCCTCGGCGTGTTCGGCGGGACCTACCTCGCCGCCCGTTTCACCCGGGCCCGACTCAACCCCGACCTGACCTGGGCCGACGTCTTCGGCCTCGCCGTCCTCGCCGGGATCGGCTTCACCGTCTCCCTCCTCATCGGCGAACTGGCCTTCCCCGGCCAGGCCGTCACCGAGCAGATCAAGGCCGCCGTCCTCATCGGCTCCGCGATCTCCGCGATCCTCGCCGCACTGCTGCTGCGCCACCGCAACACGGTGTACAAGCGGCTGTACGAGGAGGAGACCCTGGACACCGACGCCGACGGCATCCCCGACATCTACCAGCGCGAATCCGCTCCACCCCGGTAGACCGCCCGGCAGCCGCGGCCTGGTGGTCGGGCGCTCCGGCGAACCGCTGATCCATGAGGGTGGCATCGGCGGGTCGGCGCACGGGGCGGGGCGGTGCGGCGCACGCTGGGAGTCGCGGTCCGGCATGAGGCCGTCGGTTCAGGTGGACCGAGGAAACGGGCCCGGCACGGTGTGGGCCCGGCGCCGTGGTGGAGGAGTGCCGGTGGATCGTTACCCGCCCATCGCCGAGCATGGTCTGATCGGCGACCTGCAGACCGCGGCGCTGGTGTCGTCGCGCGGGGAGATCGACTGGTGGTGCACGCCCCGGTTCGACTCCCCGAGCGTGTTCGCCTCGCTGCTGGACGCCGATCGGGGCGGGCACTGCCGGCTGTCTGCGGAGGTCGAGGGGGTGACGGTCCGCCAGCTCTACCTGTCCGACACTGCCGTCCTGGTGACCCGGTACATGGCACCGGGCGGGGTGGGGGAAGTCGCCGACTTCATGCTGCCGCTCGACTCCTCCGCGGCCACCGACCGGCACCGGATCGTCAGGGCCGTCCGGGTCGTGCGGGGCAGCCTGCCCTTCACACTCGTCTGCCGGCCCCGCTTCGACTACGCGCGCGCCGCGCACACCCTGCGCCGGGTCGACGACCGTACGGCGGTCTTCGCCGGGCCCGGTACCGACCTGCAGGTGCAGGCCACCGAAGGCATCACCCTGGTGGAGGACGGTCAGGACGTCACCGCGTCGTTCACCCTGGAGGCCGGACAGACCGCGGCCGTGGTACTGACCGGCACCGGGGCGGGCGCAGAGCTGTCCGCCGGCCCGAGCGTGGACGGCATCGCCGCCGAGTTGGAGGCGTGCCGCGCCTTCTGGCTGTCGTGGCTGCGGCAGTGCACGTACCGGGGGCGCTGGCAGGACATCGTCAATCGGTCGGCGATCACCCTGAAGCTGCTCACCTACGCCCCGACCGGAGCGCCGATCGCGGCGGCCACCATGGGCCTGCCGGAGCAGATCGGAGGCGAGCGGAACTGGGACTACCGCTACACCTGGGTCCGGGACGCCTCGCTGTCGGTCGGGGCGCTGATCGACCTCGGGTTCACCAGGGAGGCACACGCCTTCCGGGCGTGGCTGCGCGACCGGCTGGAGGCCGGCGGCACCGCGTCCGGGGAGCCGTTGCAGATCATGTACCGGATCGACGGCGAGCCGCACCTGACGGAGGAGGTCCTGGACCACCTGGAGGGCTACCGCGGGTCGGCGCCGGTACGGGCCGGGAACGCGGCCGCCGAGCAGATCCAGCTCGACATCTACGGCGAGGCCGCCGACGCGCTGGCGCAGACCGGGGACCTCGGCAACATCCGTGGCTGGAAGACGTTCAGCGATCTCCTCGACTGGCTGGCCGGCCACTGGGACCGCCCCGACGAGGGCATCTGGGAGACCCGCGGCGGCCGACAGGACTTCACGTACAGCCGCCTCATGACGTGGGTCGCCTTCGACCGGGGCATCCGCCTGGCCCGCGAACACTCCCGGCCCGCCGACACCGCCCGGTGGACCGAGGCCCGCGACGCGGTCTTCCGGCAGATCGTCGACCGGGGTTGGAATGCGGAACGGCAGGCGTTCGTCCAGCACTACGACACCCACGTCCTGGACGCGTCGCTGCTGCTCATGCCGCGGGTGGGGTTCCTCTCGGCGCGCGACCCGGCATGGCTGAGCACGCTCGCCGCCATGGACGGCGAGCTCGTCAGCGACAGCCTGGTCTACCGCTACGACCCGGAGGCGTCCCCGGACGGCCTGCGCGGCTCGGAGGGCACCTTCAACCTGTGCAGCTTCCTGTACGTGGAGGCGCTCGCCCGCGCCGGGAAGCTGCACCAGGCGCGCTATGCGTTCGACAAGATGCTCACGTACGCGAACCACGTCGGGCTGTTCGCCGAGGAGATCGGCCCCTCGGGCGAGCAGCTCGGGAACTTCCCGCAGGCCTTCACCCACTTGGCGCTGGTCGCGGCGGCGATGGCGCTGGACGAGGAGCTGCACCAGACCGCGGACTCCGGTGCGGGCGGGTCCGGTCCGGGCGGGTCCGGTGCGGGTGCGGACATGCGCGGTGGTGTCGATGGCTGAGGCGCCCTCCCCCGCCTCGCGGACCGTGCTGACCGCCCTGGCGCTCGCCCAGTTCATCTGCAGCTTCGCCGGCTCCAACATGAACGTGATGATCACGGACATCAGCGAGGACCTCGACACGACCGTCCAGGGCGTGCAGACCGCGATCACCGTGTTCCTGCTGGTCATGGCCGCGTTGATGATCCCGGGCGGCAAGCTCACCGACCGCTACGGCCGCAAGCGCTGCTTCATGGCCGGCCTGCTCGTGTACGCCGTCGGAGCACTGCTGAGCGCGGCCGCGCCCGGGCTGGGCGTCCTCATTCTCGGCAATTCGATCCTCGAAGGCATCGGCACGGCCCTGTTGATCCCGCCCGTCTACATCCTGACGACGCTGCTCTACCCCGATCTGACGTCCCGCGCCCGGGCATTCGGCGTGATCATGGCGCTCGGCGGTGTCGGGGCCGCCGCCGGACCGCTGATCGGCGGGCTCATCACCACCGCCGTCGGCTGGCGTGCGGCGTTCGTGTTCCAGGCTCTGGTCATCGCCGTGATCCTGCTGCTGGCACGCCGTATCGAAGACCCCCTGCCACCGGACCCGGCGCGGCCCTTCGACGTCCGCGGCACGGTGCTCTCCGCGGCCGGCCTGATCCTCCTCGTCATGGGCATCCTGGCCGCCGACGACAACCTGTGGCTGATGCTTGCCCTGCTGGTACTCGGTGCGCTCGTCCTGCTGTGGTTCTTCCGGTCGGTGGCGGCGAAGGAGCGGCGCGGGGAGGAGCCGCTGCTGTCCCTGGCCCTGTTCCGCAACCGCACCTCCAACCTCGGCCTGGTGACACAGAACGTGCAGTGGCTGATGCTGATGGGCACGTCGTTCGTAGTGGCGACCTATCTCCAGGTCGTCCGCGGCCACGACGCCATCGAGACCGGGGTGATCTTCACGTCGGCCACGGTCGGCCTGCTCGTGTCGTCGCTGGCCGCGGAACGCCTCGCGAAGCGGTGGCCGCAGCGGACGCTGATCCTGGCGGGCTTCGTCCTCACGATCGCCGGGATCCCCGTACTGATCCTGCTGGCGCGCTCCTTCACCGACCCCTGGGCGTTCGCTCCCGGGCTGCTGCTGATCGGGTTGGGGCTCGGCGCCATGCTCACGCCGTCGGTGAACGTCGTACAGTCCAGCTTCCCCGAGGCGCGGCAGGGCGAGATCTCCGGCCTCTCGCGCAGTGTGTCGAACCTCGGCTCGTCGCTGGGCACGGCCATCGCGGGCACGATCCTCGTCGCCGGGTTGAACAGCAACGCGTACGCGGCCGCCATGGCGACCCTGGGCGTCATCGGGCTCGCGGGCCTGGCCGCGGCCGCGATGCTGCCGCGGGGGCGGGTGTAGCGGAAGGGCGGGGCGGTCAGACCCGGGCGAGGGGGCGGTGCGGTCCGGTGGGCAGCTCCGCCTCGATCGGGTCGCCGGGGCGGACGACGCCGCCTTCCTTCACGATGCTCATGATCCCGGCCTTGCGGACGAGGTTTCCTGCCTCGTCGCGGCCGACGACCTGTTTCAGCAGACCGTCCTGGAAGTGGTCGATCTGCAGGCAGGGGTTGCGGAGGCCGGTGACTTCCAGGACCGCCCGGTCGCCGATGCGCAGGAGCGTGCCGGTCGGGAGGCCGAGCAGGTCGATGCCGCTGGTGGTGATGTTCTCGCCGAGGCTGCCGGGTGCCACCCGGAACCCTGCCCCGGCGACCTCCTCGAAGAGCTCCTCGTGGATGAGGTGGACCTGGCGGAGGTTCGGCCGGGTCGGGTCCTGCGCGATGCGCGAGCGGTGCTTGACCGTCACACCGGCATGGACGTCCCCCTCCACGCCGAGGCCGGTGAGCAGGGTGATGCTGTCCCGGTTCGGCTTGCTGAACGAATACGTGGCGTTGCTGCTGACCGCCGTCACTCTTCCGCTCATGTCCGGGACTCCCCCTCGTCGATGACCGTGGCCCGGCCCCGAGCCTAATGCCGGGTCCGGGGTCACGGCAGGCGGGGCGGGCTCCAGGTGTGGTGGCGGAGGATCATGCGGGTCGAGGCGCGGGAGGGGGTCAGGCGCATGGCCGTGTTCCGCAGGGCCACCGCCACGGGGTGGGAGAGCTGCTGGCCCATCCTCCCGGCCTGGCGGGCGGCCCGTGCGACGGCCTGGCTGCGCGGGCGGCGCTCGGCGTCGTAGCGGGTGAGCGCGGCGTCGACGGTGGGGGTGGCGGCGAGTGCGGCGGCCAGGGTGACCGCGTCCTCCAGTGCCTGGCAGGCGCCCTGTCCGAGGTGGGGGGTCATGGCGTGTGCGGCGTCGCCGAGGAGGGCGATGCGGCCGACGGTGTAGGAGGGGAGG
>NZ_RPSE01000879.1:0-630 GCF_003949955.1 Streptomyces sp. WAC05292 | reverse complement strand
CCGCAGCCCCGCTCCCGAGCGCCGGACCCGCTGGGAGGACCGGGCCGCCGTCGACGCCGCGCCGTCCGCCGCCCCGTCCGCCCCTGCCGCGGAGGTCCGGCCCACCGCCCGGGCGGTGTTCGAGGAGATGGCGGAGCGTGCCGTCCGCCCCGCCGGGCTCGTCCGCCGGGCCGCCGCCCGCACCCTGGACACCCTCGTGCTCGCGGCCGTCGCCGCGGCCGCAGCCAGGCCGCTCCTCCCGGCCGTGACGGCCCACCTCCAGGCCAAGGTGGACGCGGCGCGCGGCGCCGGGGAGGCCACCACCGTGTGGCTGTTCGACGCCACCATCGCCGGATACCTCGGCGTCGTCCTGGCCGTCCTCGTCGCGTTCGGGCTCTGCTACGAGGTGCTGCCCACCGCCCGCTGGGGCCGCACCCCGGGCAAGAAGCTGTGCGGCGTCCGGGTGCTGTCCTCGGCGACGTTCCGCCCGCCCGGCTTCGGCGCGGCACTCTCCCGCTGGCTCGTCGGCGCCTTCCTCGGGCCCGTGGGCTGGCTCTGGTGCCTCGGCGACCGCCCCCGCCGCCGCGCCGCCCACGACCGGGCCGCGGGCACGTACGCGGCCCGCTGACGCCCCGTCGGGCACCCCCGGCG
>NZ_RPSE01000878.1:0-633 GCF_003949955.1 Streptomyces sp. WAC05292 | reverse complement strand
GGGGCGGGGCGGGCGCCGCTGCCGTTGCCGACGTCCGCGGCGGCGGGCCCTGCGGCGGCGGCCGGGGCGACCACGGCCGCCAGGAGGGCGGAGAGGGCAAGGGCTTTGCGCAGTCGCATGGCTGACCTTCGCTTCGCTGCTCGCCGGACGGGCTGACGGTCGGACGAGGCGACAATCACCACGGCCTGCCCCGCACGTTCCCACGCGCGCGAGGCCGCGCCGCCGGTGCCGCGCCCGGGCCGATCCCATTCCGCCTGTTCGGCCCACAGTCCGCCGTCAGGTCCTGCCCCACACGCGGGTTCTGACCGGCCGCAGGATCCTGACCGACCGTCGGGTCGCTCCCGGTCGCCGAGGCGTGCCCGGCTGCCGGGTCCTTCCTGGCAGCAGGCGCACCTGGCCGCCGGACAGTCCGCGCAGGCGTTGCATGCGCCCTCGCCGGTCACCACGGCCGCGCCTGCCTGACAGGGTCCTGCCTGGCTGCCGGGGTCCTGCATGACTGCCGGGGGGTTCTGCACGACTGCCGGGGTCGCGCCTGGCGGGCAGGCCTCGCCGGGCGCCGGTGGCCTCGCCGACCGCCCGGAGCCGAGCTGCCCGGCCGCCGGAGCCCTCAATGCCCACCGCCCGGCCCCCCTG
>NZ_RPSE01000877.1:0-637 GCF_003949955.1 Streptomyces sp. WAC05292 | reverse complement strand
GGTGGGAGGGGACGGCCGCTCCCTGTGCAGATCGCGTCCGTTTCCGGGTGCGGCGGCGTGCCGGTCCGCCCGGCGACGGGACCTCAGTCCTCTGCGGTCGACCCGAGCGAGAACAGCTCGACGGAGCCCGTCAGTTCCAGCAGCCGCAGCAACTGGTGGCTCGGCGCCGCGAGCCGCAGGGCGTGCCCGTCGGCCCGGGCCTTCTCCCTGGCCGCCAGCAGGACGGTGAGGCCCGAGGAGTCGCAGAAGGAGGAGTTGCGGAGGTCGACCACCACGTCCACGCGGTCGGGCGCCCGGGAGATGGCGGCGTCGAGCGCCGTCCGGAGCGCTGCGGCGTGGTCGATGTCCATCTCTCCGCTGACCCGCACCACGCACCGTCCTCCGGCCGGCGGCGTGGCCGCGGGAACCGGTGTGCGCTCCTCGTCGGCAGCCATGGCGCACCTCCTCGTACACAGCGCACCTGCCCCGGGAGCCGCCTGCCATGCCCCGCCCGCCATGCCCCGCGTGACCCAGCACGCGTGGCGCCTGGGGCGCCGCACCGGCGACGGCGCCCTGGCCGGCAGCGCCGCCTACGTGGCGATGCGCCCCCGCCGCCGGCTGCGCGACCACGCCGGCTCCCGCAGCCTCCGCGTCGGCC
>NZ_RPSE01000876.1:0-637 GCF_003949955.1 Streptomyces sp. WAC05292 | reverse complement strand
GCGTATTGATACTGTGCTGGATATTCTTGTCGCGGGCGATTATCACTCTGCTATCCGTAATCTTGAGATCCTCAAGTCTGAACTGCTGGCTGAGAACGGCACTGATAACGCATCAGAATCCACTCAACCAAAAGCCCCGTGGGAAGTGTAACCACGTCGTTTTCGCCCTTGCCTTTTAAATGGATGCTATGAATTCCCGACAACAAATCATTTTGCAGATGGTGATCGATCAGGGACGCGTAAGCGTAGTCGATCTCGCTAAAGCTACCGGCGTTTCTGAAGTCACCATTCGTCAGGATCTGAATCTTCTGGAAAAACAGAGCTACCTGCGGCGTGCGCACGGATATGCCGTTCCACTGGACAGCGACGACGTTGAAACCCGCATGATGAACAATTTTGCGCTCAAGCGGGAACTGGCGGAGTTTGCTGCATCCTTAGTGAATAACGGTGAGACCGTCTTTATTGAAAATGGCAGCAGTAACGCCCTTCTGGCGCGCACGCTTGCCGATCAAAAAGACGTTACCATCATTACCGTAAGCAGCTATATCGCCCATCTGTTGAAGGAAACTCGCTGCGAGGTCATTCTGCTGGGCGGCATTTACCAGAAGAAAAGCGAAAGCATGGTGGGGCCATTAAC
>NZ_RPSE01000875.1:0-642 GCF_003949955.1 Streptomyces sp. WAC05292 | reverse complement strand
AGAGTGCACGATACCGGTGCTCTGGCCGTAGTTGTTTGCTGAGCGAGGCGCAGTTTCACCGGGCTGTAACGCCTCGGTGTGGTTGGCGTAGAGGGAAATTTCCTCCCACGGCTTATAGACCACGCCGTAGGTTGGCATCCAGCGGCTACCGTCAAAACCGTCCGCGTCGTTTTCCGCACCGGTAATTTTGTTGTACCCGCGAATCACCACTTTCTGATGGCGTGCGCCTGCGGTAAACAGCAGTTTGTCGTCCAGCACGCCCAGGGTATCGCTCAACAGCCAGCCCTGCGTGCGGGTGCGCCCACTGGTCAGCGGATCGCTGTATTTGCCGCCTGAGCCGCTGAAGTTGCTGCTGTCCGGCATAGCAACGCCAGTGTTGTGGTAGATGTTGGTGGTCGGGTTATCCGCCGCGGCAGACATTTTCCACGCGATTTTTTCGTTTTTGGTCATCGCCGAATACCCGACATTCACCTTGTGCGAGACGAAGCCGGTCATGAAGTTACCGCGAATGCCCGCCATGCCGCTGACGGAATCGCTGATGCGGTTGGTATCAAGGCGGCTGACCGTCGCATTACCGCTTTTATCCAGGAGCTTCGGCGCGCTGTAGATCCCCTCTTCGTGCGCGTGCTGTGCGCCGAGGCC
>NZ_RPSE01000874.1:0-644 GCF_003949955.1 Streptomyces sp. WAC05292 | reverse complement strand
GTAAAGGCGAACTGTATCCTGGCCAGATGAAACGCATCAAGCTCGAACATGCTCCGTACCTCTGGAACTGATAGCCCACAAGGCATTGCCAGACAGCCTCAGGCTGCCTGGCAAAACCGGTTACGGTTTTTTCTTACCCGCGCCAAGCTCGGCACCGGTAAGCGGATCGGCTTTAGGATCGGATTTCGTACGTGCGCACATTGCTTTGACCAGCGTAGCCTGCTCTGTTGTGAGCGTTACGCTTGCGCCGCCGTCACCGCCATCGACCGCTGGCTGAGGAGATTCCACGTAGTCGAAGTGCTTATCGCTGTTCCAGCTTCCGCGAACTTCTCCCCCCTCAGACATATTGTAGTACTTGTTGGTGTACTCTTCGATTGGCGGCAATTTACCCGGTGGGAAGTTGTTACGGATCGACTGGAGCGCCTTCTCAAACGAAAGCTGGTGTGCTGCCTCACGCGTCATTAAAAACGCCAGCGCATCTTTAACACCCGGGTCGTCCGTTACGTTAATAAGCCGTTCGTAGATAATTTTGGCGCGCGCCTCGGCCGCAATGTTAGAGCGCAGATCCGCGGTGGGTTCGCCAATGGTATCCACGTACGCCGCCGTCCACGGTACGCCTGCGGAGTTAGTGAGCGGAGTACCGC
>NZ_RPSE01000873.1:0-646 GCF_003949955.1 Streptomyces sp. WAC05292 | reverse complement strand
GCGATGGTCAGATCGACGGCGTTGGTGCTTTGCTTAAGCGCCACGTCGAGGAAGGCGGATTTGGAAATCGCTCCGGCGAACTCACCGTCAATTCCCCCGTCGGAGGTCAAAATGCGGTAGCTTTGGCCCGTTTTATAGCTGGTTTGCGGATCCAGCGCGGTGACCTGTACCTTAGCCCGATCGCTGATGGTGGTTTTGCCCGATACCAGTAGCTGGTCGCTGCTGCCATCGCCCGCGATATCCACGTCATAGAAGGATTCGCCGATAAAGTTCAGATAGCGTTTCAGCGTCAACGTACCGATATTGCCGTCGCCCGGCGAGATATGCCCGCCAGACAGGATCTCGGTCTGGCCCAGCGTGCCGTTGCCGCCCAGCGTGCCGCCGGACTTGATTGACGCGGCGCTGCTGTAACCGACCCCGTCGCTGACGTCTGAACCCGCCGTCGCGTTGAGGATTAGCGTACCGCCGTTCTCGGCGCTAAGCGTCTGAACATCAAAAATATCGTCTTCTGGCTGGGTATTAATATTGCTGGCAATGATAACTTTACCGCCCCGCGCGGTTACGTTCGCCTTGAGTGCGGAAAGATCGCCGTTCAGCGTCGTTTGCCCGGAGGTGTTGATCACATCACCTTCACCGCTCATCGTGT
>NZ_RPSE01000872.1:0-646 GCF_003949955.1 Streptomyces sp. WAC05292 | reverse complement strand
TATCAGGACATTCCCAGAACCTGCGCATGCAGGGGCAATACCTGGACCGCGAGACAGGGCTGCACTACAATCTGTTCCGGTATTACGACCCGGACTGCGGACGGTTTACGCAGCAGGACCCGATAGGGCTGGCGGGGGGGATAAATCTTTACCAGTATGCGCCGAATGCGCTGGGATGGGTGGATCCGTGGGGGTTAAGCCGTGAGTGTTGCGGTAAAACGAAACCTGATTTCTACGTCGGTCCAGCGGGGCCAAGCGCTACAATGCCTTCTACAGCCTATCGCTATATGAGGTATCTTGAGGATGACGGTACTATTAATGCATGGGTGCCTAAAACATTTGAATCCAAATCCGCACCAGTCACTTATTTTGGTTTTGATAAATTAGACTCCGGCCGCACAGTAAGAGATGCATTCCAGATCAAAGGAGCAGATAAATTGAATCCACTTGATCCTTTGGATAAATCATGGAGTGATGGACGTCTTAGAGCTGAGTTTGATACGCTTCAATTATATGAAAATGGTGTTCCGCAAGTGCGAACCCCGAGAATGTTCGGCGATAGACCAGGAGCGCCACTTGAACCGTTTACTAAGGCATACCCTGAATACAGCCAAGGTAATGTTCAACAGCTGCATGCTGAAAATAG
>NZ_RPSE01000871.1:0-650 GCF_003949955.1 Streptomyces sp. WAC05292 | reverse complement strand
GTGCGGGACGTCCTGTAAAGGGCGCTCCTTCGTCGCGTCGCTGCGCGATGGCCCTTGCGGGCCACCCTTGACAGGACGACCCGCCCCGGAATGCCAACAAGCTGCCGGGAAGCCCCCAGGGGAATGGCCTGGAGGGAGCGTGGCACATGAGGGGTCATCAGAGAGCCTGCCCTCCCGCCCCGGCCGCCCCTTTTGCCCCACCGGCATCAGCAGACCCGTCGGCCGGGGCCCTGTCGGCTCTGGTGTCGCCAAACGATGTCCAGAGCGTCATCCGGCGACAGGAGCGCCCCGGATCGCTACGCGGCCCGGCCTTTTCGGCGTCCGGCGGCCGTCCGGGGCCGGGCGGCGCGTCGGATCGCTACGTGGGCGCCGTTTGTCGGCGGCTGACCGCCGAGTGCGAGGAGCGGGGGAGCGAGCTGGCCCGCTTCGCGGCCCAGGACGGCCGACAGGCGGCCGCCGATGGCTGACGTGTGGAGCGGTCTGGGGCGCTGCGCGGCCCCGGGCGGCCGGCGGGCGCCCAGGACGGGAGGCACGGAGCGGGTCTGATGCGCTGCTGTCTCCGGATGATGCTCTGGGCGTTGTTTCGTGCAGGGATGGGCCGCCGGTTCTTCGCCGACGGGCTGCTGATGCCGGGGGAGGCTGGATGGGGC
>NZ_RPSE01000870.1:0-651 GCF_003949955.1 Streptomyces sp. WAC05292 | reverse complement strand
GTTATCGAGGTCGGCAACCCCTTTTTTAGCCACCACCACGAAATCCATTGAAGGCAGTTCGTGCTGACGTAAACGGAAGCTTTCACGCGTCAGACGTTTAATCCGGTTGCGTTCATGCGCACGCTTAACGTTTTTCTTGGCGACTGTGAGACCGATGCGGGGATGCCCCAGCGAATTTTGGCGGCCGAGGATGGTGATTTGCGGCGTGCCAGCCCGTAGTGGCTGCTGGAAGACGAAAGTGAAATGAGTGGGAGTTAACAAACGTAACTCCCTGGGAAATGCGAGCTTAACCACTCAGGGGTTAGCTTTATTACTTGGAAACGGTCAGACGAGCGCGGCCTTTAGCACGACGACGTGCCAGAACCTGACGACCATTTTTAGTAGCCATACGAGCACGGAAGCCGTGAGAACGGTTGCGCTTCAGTACAGACGGTTGAAAAGTGCGTTTCATGGCGATTTCTACCTAAACTTGAATAAATTCAATGGCTTTATTGGATATCCGCCGAAAAATGAAACGATGGACACCGAAGCCATGGGTGATTAAAGAGGCCGGATTGTAATAATTGTACACTCCGGAGTCAATTCTCTTTCCTTATTTACCGCGCTTTTCCGCACCTTTTCGCGGGGAAAACGTACGGCCTCACACCAGTG
>NZ_RPSE01000086.1:0-19670 GCF_003949955.1 Streptomyces sp. WAC05292 | reverse complement strand
GCGCGAGGGCGAGGGGGCCCCGTTCCCGCTCGCCCTCGAACTGGGCGCCCCCTACCCCGACCCGGACCCCTCCGGCGACTGGATCTGCCCCTGCCGCATCGACGGCCTCCACGACTCCGAGGTGCACGAGGTGCACGGCATCGACGGCATCCAGGCCCTCACCCTCGCCGCGGACCTCCTGCGCAGCCTCCTCGCCCGCGAGGCCGAGGAGCGCGGCCTCACCTTCACCTGGCTCGGCGAGCCCGACCTGCAGGCCGCCGACGTCCTCCACTGACGGGCCCCCGGGGGAACGGCCGCCGCCCCCGTCGCGCATCATCGGATGACTGCACGGCGGGGGACCGGCCTCCGCGACCGAAGGGTGAGCCCATGTCGACCGGCATCCAGATCCGACCCGTCCGCGCCGAGGACTTCGCGCAGTGGCGCGTCCTCTACCGCGGGTACGCCGACTTCTACGAGGTCGACCAGACCGAGGAGATGGCGGCGACCGTGTGGTCGTGGCTGAACGACCCGGGCCACGAGGTGTCCGGCCTCGTCGCCGAGGACGCCGACGGCCGCCTGATCGGCCTCGCCCACCACCGCCCCTTCGCCCGCCCCCTGTCCGCCACGACGGGCTGCTACCTGGACGACCTCTTCGTCACCCCGGAAAGCCGCGGCTCGGGAGCCGCGGACCTCCTCCTCACGGCCCTGCGCGACCTGGCGGCGGAACGCGGCTGGAGCGTCGTCCGCTGGATCACCGCAGACGACAACCACCGCGCCCGCGCCAAGTACGACCAGGTCGCCACCCGCACGATGTGGGTCACCTACGACATGCCGACCTCCTGACGAAGCGGTCGGCATGACGGACCCTCGCGGGGAATGAGGACGGCTTCTGTCCTCGTTCGGCGATAGCGTGGCGGCATGGCCTCCAGGACTTCGCATCCCGTACTCGGTACCCGCGCGCTCAACCGTGCCACCCTCGCCCGGCAGATGCTGCTCGAGCGGGCCCCGGTGGAAGCGGGGGAGGCCGTGTCGCGGCTGGTCGGGCTCCAGGCGCAGAACGTCCGGCCCCCGTACTTCCAGTTGCACGCCCGGCTGGACGGCTTTCGGCCCGACGGGCTCGCCGCGGCCATGGAGGCGCGGGAGGTCGTCCGGATGGTGACCCTGCGGTCCACCATCCACACGCACACCGCGCACGACGCGCTGACCCTGAGGCCCCTCGTGCAGGCCGCGCGGGATCGGGAGGTCGCGCAGTTCCGGAAGGGGCTCGGCGGGGTCGATCTGGAGCGGTTGACCCGGCGGGTGCGGGCCTACGTCGAGGAGGAGCCGCGGACCATGGCCGAGATCAGGGCCGAGCTGTTGCGGGAGTGGCCGGGGGCCGATCCGCTGGGCCTGTCCGTGGCGGCCACCCGGCGGCTGCCGCTCGTCCAGGTGACGCCCCGCGGCGTGTGGGGCCGCAGTGGGCAGGTGCGGCTGACGACCGTCGAGCGGTGGCTCGGCGCCGACGCCGTTGCCGAGGCGCAGGAGCGGCCGCTGGACGTCGACGGCCTCGTCCTGCGGTACCTCCGGGCCTTCGGGCCCGCGTCCGTCAAGGACATGCAGGTGTGGGCGGGGACGACCCGGCTGCGGGAGGTGTTCGAGCGGCTCCGGCCGCAGTTGGCCGCCTTTCGGGACGTGAGCGGCGTCGAGCTGTTCGACCTGCCCGACGCGCCGCGGCCCGACGAGGACACACCCGCCCCGCCCCGCTTCCTGCCGGAGTTCGACAACCTGCTGCTCTCGCACGCCGACCGCAGCCGCGTCGTGCCGCCCGAGCTGAAAGGGCGCAGCTGGTCGGGCAACCAGGCCCATTGCACGCTCCTCGTCGACGGGTTCCTCGCCGGCCTGTGGCGGCTTGAGGAGGGCGGCGGACTCACCGTCGAGCTGTTCGACACCGTCGGCGCCGCGCAGAAGGAGCTCGTCGTCGCCGAGGGGGAGCGGCTGCTGGCCGGCATGACGGAGCGGAGCGGGTCCGTCCGTTTCGCGTCAATCCGCGGCTGACGCCGCTCTGGTGGGCCCCGCACCGCGCACGGCACGATGCCCTCCATGACCCACGACACCGCCCGGACCGCCGCCGGCGGCGACCCCGCCGCCGAGTTCCTCGCCGCCCGCGACTTCCTCCTCGCCCACCGGGGCGACCCCGACGCCGCGAGCGCCGGTTTCACCTGGCCCCGGCCGCGGAGCTTCAACTGGGCCCAGGACTGGTTCGACCGCCTCGCCGACGGCAACACGGCCGACGCCCTGCGCATCGCCGAAGAGGACGGGACCGTCCACGCCCTCACCTACGAGGAGCTGGCCGCCACGTCCCGCTCGGCCGCCGCCTGGCTGCGCGCGCAGGGCGTCGCCGCGGGCGACCGCGTCCTCGTCATGCTCGGCAACCAGCGCGAGCTGTGGGAGGTCATGCTCGCCGCGATGCGGCTGCGCGCCGTCGTCATCCCCGCCACGCCGCTCCTCGGCCCGGCCGACCTCCGCGACCGCATCGAGCGCGGCCGCGTACGCCACGTGATCGTGCGCGCCGAGGACACCGGCAAGTTCGACACCGCGCCCGGCACGTACACGAGGATCGCGGCAGGACCCGAAGTCCCCACCGGCTGGCGGCGGTTGGCGGACATGTACGGTGCCGACCCCGACTTCACTCCGGACGGCGAGACCTCCGCCGACGATCCGCTGATGCTGTACTTCACCTCCGGCACCACCGCCCGCCCCAAGCTCGTCGAGCACACGCACGCCTCGTACCCCATCGGCCACCTGTCCACCATGTACTGGATCGGGCTGCGCCCCGGCGACGTCCACCTCAACATCGCGTCGCCCGGCTGGGCCAAGCACGCCTGGTCCAACCTCTTCGCCCCGTGGAACGCCGGCGCCACCGTCTTCGTCCACAACTACGCCCGCTTCGACGCGGAGCGGCTGATGGAGCTGATGGACCGGCACGGCGTGACGACGTTCTGCGCGCCGCCGACGGTGTGGCGGATGCTGATCCAGTCGGACCTGTCGACGCTGCGGACCCCGCCCCGCGAGGCCGTCGCCGCGGGGGAGCCGCTCAACCCGGAGGTGATCGAGAAGGTCCGCGACGCCTGGGGCGTCACCGTCCGGGACGGCTTCGGGCAGACGGAGACCACCCTGCAGATCGGCAACTTCCCCGGCGTGGCGGTCAAGCCGGGCTCGATGGGGCGGCCCGCCCCCGGCTACCGGATCGTGCTCCTCGACCCGGTCACCGGCAAGGAGTCGCCGGACGAGGGCGAGATCTGCGTCGACCTGGGCACCCGGCCGGCCGGGGTGATGACCGGCTACCGGGACGATCCCGAGCGGACCGCCGAGGCCATGGCGGACGGGCTCTACCGCACCGGCGACATCGCCGCACGCGACGCCGACGGGTACCTCTCCTACGTCGGCCGCTCGGACGACGTCTTCAAGGCCTCCGACTACAAGATCAGCCCGTTCGAGCTGGAGAGCGCGCTGCTGGAGCACGAGGCCGTCGCCGAGGCGGCCGTCGTCCCGGCCCCGGACCCGGTGCGGCTGGCGGTGCCGAAGGCGTACGTCGCCCTCGCCGCCGGATGGGAGGCCGGGCCGGAGACCGCGCGGGCGCTGTTCGCGCACTCCCGCGCGGTGCTCTCCCCGTACAAGCGGATCCGGCGGATCGAGTTCGCGGAGCTGCCGAAGACGGTCTCCGGCAAGATCCGCCGGGTGGAGCTGCGGGCCCTGACGGCCGCCGGGTCGGGCACCGAGTACGACGAGGCCGAGCTGGGCTGAGGCCCGCGGGGCGGGGCGGCCGGCCGCCCGGCCGCCCCGCCCGGCCGCCCCTCCGGCGGACTACTTCGCGGGCAGCAGCGCCTCGATCGCGGAGACGACCTCCTCGGACTCCGGCTCCGTACGAGGCCGGAACCGCGCGACGACCTCGCCGGCCGGGGAGATCAGGAACTTCTCGAAGTTCCACTGGATGTCGCCGGCCTCGCCGTCGGCGTCCGGGGTCCGCACCAGCTCGCGGTAGAGCGGGTGCCGGTTCTCGCCGTTGACCTCGGTCTTCTCCAGCATCGGGAACGTCACGCCGAAGCCGGCCGCGCAGAAGGTCTGGATGTCCTCGGCGGTGCCGGGCTCCTGCCCGCCGAACTGGTTGCAGGGCACGCCCACCACGGTGAAGCCCTTCGCCTCGTACGCGAACTGCAGCCGGGCCAGGCCCGAGTACTGCGGGGTGAGCCCGCACTGCGAGGCGGTGTTCACCAGCAGGATCACCTTGCCCTTGTGCTCACCGAGGGTGGTGGGCTCGTCGGACAGGGTGGTCAGCGGGATGTCGTACAGGCTCATCGGCTCTCCTCGGCGGTGAAGGCACTGTCGCGGCCAGCGGTTTCCGCCCCGAGCCTACGTGCCGTCCGGGCGGGCCGGAGCGGCCGGTGGGGCCCGGCGGCCCCGGCCGGGCGCTCAGCCACCCGCCGTGACGAGCGCCTCGGCCGCCTCGTTGAGCGGCTGCGGCATGCCCGTCAGGTCCATGATGAACAGCGGTATGCCGAGGGCGTCCGCCCGGGAGCGGGCCTCCTGCGTGTACCCGGCGAGCGCGAAGTACACGGCGGAGGCGGAGGCCGCCAGGCCGTTCAGCCACAAGCACTCCACCGCCCGCAGCCCGGTCGGCGCGGTCGTCGGGTCCACCTGGGCGACGAGCCCGGGGGCGCGCAGGTCCACGGCGGCGGACGGAACGGGCGGGCCCTCGGGGCTGCGGACGTCGCGGAAGCCGAGCCAGCGCAGGTACAGGGCGGCCGACGCCACGGCGTCGCGCGCGGTCCGGATCGTCACCGGGCGGAACGGCGCCCGCGGCACGGGCACCCCCGGGCCGCGCCCAGCCGCGGCAGCCGCCGCGGCCCGTGCCCCGGAGCTGCCGTGTGCCGCCCCGCCGGGCGGGGGCCGGTACGCCTGCGCGGCACCTCCCGCGGCACCTCCCGGCGACGCATCCACCGGCAACACCGCGAGCCGAACCACCGTGCCGCACGAGCCGCACCCCACCTCCGGCTGCGGCCACTCGCCGACCCGCCCGCACGCCGCGCACCGCGCCCGCACCCACGCCTCCGACCAGTTCCGGTGCGACAGCACCGCCGGCGGCGCCGACGGGTCCAGCGGCAGCACGGCCGGGGCGCCGCACGCGCAGGGGAAGGCCGGGGCGGTGTAGCCGTTCTCGCGCAGGCACTCCGGGCAGCGCACCGGTACCGCTTCCGCCATGGCCCTCGGACCCCCTCCGTCGCTGTGGTGGGTCCATGCTCCCGCAACGGCGGCCGCTGCGGCGGCAGCGGCGGGGATTTCCGGTCCCGGCGGGCCGCCGTTTGTGCGTCCCGCTTGAACGAGTCGCGGCATTTGGTGGGTTCGGGGGTTCCCGGACGCCTTGACGTGCACCGACCCGCCACTTAGCTTGTTCCGTATAACAGAATAAAAATTCCGCATTGCGGAAACAGTCTGACCGCCAGACCTGCAGGAGACCCGATGCCCCGTATGACAGCCGCAGCCGCCGCCGTGGAGATCCTCAAGCGCGAGGGTGTCGCGCAAGCGTTCGGCGTGCCCGGCGCTGCGATCAACCCGTTCTACCGAGAGCTCAAGAACGTCGGCGGCATCAAGCACACCCTCGCCCGCCACGTCGAGGGCGCCTCGCACATGGCGGAGGGCTTCACCCGGGCCAAGGCGGGCAACATCGGCGTCTGCATCGGCACCTCCGGCCCCGCCGGCACCGACATGATCACCGGCCTCTACTCGGCGATCGCCGACTCGATCCCGATCCTCTGCATCACCGGCCAGGCCCCGGTCTCCAAGCTCCACAAGGAGGACTTCCAGGCCGTCGACATCGCGGCGATCGCGGGGCCCGTCACCAAGAAGGCGACGACGGTCCTGGAGGCCGCGCAGGTCCCGGGCGTCTTCCAGGAGGCCTTCCACCTGATGCGCTCCGGCCGCCCCGGCCCGGTCCTCATCGACCTGCCGATCGACGTCCAGCTCACCGAGATCGAGTTCGACCCGGAGACGTACGAGCCCCTGCCGGTCTACAAGCCGCGGGCCACCCGCGCCCAGGCCGAGAAGGCCCTGGCCTTCCTGCTCCAGTCCGAGCGCCCGCTGATCGTCGCCGGCGGCGGCATCGTCAACGCCGACGCCTGCGACCTGCTGGTCGAGTTCGCCGAGCTCACCAACGTCCCGGTCATCTCCACCCTCATGGGCTGGGGCACCATCCCGGACGACCACGAGCTCTCCGCCGGCATGGTCGGCGTCCAGACCTCGCACCGCTACGGCAACGAGACCTTCCTCGCCTCCGACTTCGTCCTCGGCATCGGCAACCGCTGGGCCAACCGCCACACCGGGTACAACCTGGAGGCGTACACCAAGGGCCGCACCTTCGTCCACGTCGACATCGAGCCCACCCAGCTCGGCAAGATCTTCGCCCCGGACTACGGCATCGCCTCCGACGCCAAGGCCGCGCTGGAGCTGTTCGTCGAGATCGCGAAGGAGCTCAAGGCCGCGGGCCGGCTGCCGGACTTCTCCGCGTGGGCCGCCTCCGCGCAGGAGCGCAAGGCCACCCTCCAGCGCCGCACGCACTTCGACGACATCCCGATGAAGCCGCAGCGCGTGTACGAGGAGATGAACAAGGCGTTCGGCCCGGAGACGCGCTACGTCACCACCATCGGCCTGTCGCAGATCGCCGCCGCGCAGTTCCTGCACGTCTACAGGCCGCGCCACTGGATCAACTGCGGCCAGGCCGGCCCGCTCGGCTGGACGATCCCGGCCGCCATCGGCGCCGCCACCGCGGACCCGGAGACCCCGATCGTCGCGCTGTCCGGCGACTACGACTTCCAGTTCATGATCGAGGAGCTGGCGGTCGCCGCGCAGCACAAGGTCCCCTACGTCCACGTCCTCGTCAACAACGCCTACCTGGGCCTGATCCGCCAGGCCCAGGCGGGCCTCGACATCAACTTCCAGGTCAACCTGGAGTTCGAGAACATCAACACCCCGGAGATCGGCGTCTACGGCGTCGACCACGTCAAGGTCGCCGAGGGCCTGGGCGTCAAGGCGATCCGCGTGACGGACCCGAACGAGCTGGGCGCCGCCTTCGAGCAGGCCAAGAAGCTCGCCGTCGAGCACCGGGTCCCGGTCGTCGTCGAGGCCATCCTGGAGCGCGTCACCAACATCTCCATGAGCAAGACGGTCGACATGAGCAACGTGACCGAGTTCGAGGAGCTCGCCACCGAGCCCGGCCACGCCCCGACCGCCGTCAAGGCCCTCAAGGTCTGACCGGCGCGCCACGGCAGCGCACGGCGGCCCCCGCACCCTCGAAGGAGGGGCGGGGGCCGCTCCGCGTCCGCGTCTTTCGCCTCACGGGCCGCACGGGCCGCACGGGCCCCGGTCAGTGCCGCACCGCCGACCGCAGGGCGAACGCGGCCGCGGCCTCCGCGAGGCCGAGCAGGATCAGCCACAGCCCCAGCAGCCTCGTCAGCGCGACGGCGGACTCGATCGGCAGGCACAGCACGACGATGCCCGCGACGATCCCCAGCAGCGCGAGCGCGAAGGCCAGGCCGCGGTGGGGAAGCGCCCTGTTCGCGACGGCCGCGTAGGCGCCCAGCATGCCGGAGGCCAGCCACACCATGCCGATGACCAGCGCCAGGACGGTGATGGTCAGCTGGGGGCCGCGCAGGCACAGCACGCCGGCCACGACGTACACGACGGCGGCCAGCAGCCCGGCCGCCCGCTCGCCGGCCTCGTGGGACCCCGCGAACGCCGCCACGAACCGGAAGACGCCCGCCACGAGCAGGTAGAGCCCGATGAGCACCGCCACCAGGTGCAGCGTCTTGTCCGGCCACACCAGCATGAGGATGCCGAACACCAGCGTCGCGAGCGCGGAGCCCAGCACCCACTTCCAGGACGCGCCGAGCGCCCCGAGCCGGTCGAGGGGATCTGCGGCCGGGCCGCCGAGGGCTGCGGAGGAGCTGCCGAAGGGGTCGTCGGCGGGCTCCGGGGGTACGGGCCGTTCGGGGGCGCTCATGGCTCCTCCTCACCACGTCGGGCGGGTCGGAGGGGAGTACGCGGGCAGCGCGCTCCTGCCTCTCCCGCCCCTCCGAGAATGGCCCGGCGGCCGCCCCGGTGCCTCACCCGCGGGGGGTGACCTCGCGCGGGCTGCGGCGCGCCTACGGTCGACTTCGTCCGTGACGGTGTGACGGGACGCGACAGGAGGAGCGGACGTGACCAGAGAGAACGGCCTCGACGACATGGGGCCCATCGACTACCTGGTGGTCGAATTCCCCGGCAGCCACCTGACCGGCGAGGGGATGCCCCTGCTGGCCGATCTCGTGGACCGCGGCATCATCCGCATCCTCGACCTCACCTTCCTCACGAAGGAGGAGGACGGCTCGGTGCGGGGCCTCGCCCTGGCCGACGTCACGGGCGACGGCAGTCTCGACCTCACCCTCTTCGAAGGGGTCTCCTCGGGCCTGCTCGGCAAGGAGGACCTCGACGAGGCCGGCGGGCTGCTCAAGCCGGGCGACTCCGCGGCCGTGCTCCTCTACGAGAACCTGTGGGCGGCGCCCCTGGCCGCGGCCCTGCGCCGGGCCGACGCCCGGATGATCGCGAGCGGCCGCATACCGGTCCAGGACATCGTCGAGGCACTGGACGCCCTCGACGGCGCGGCCTGACGAGACGGAGGGAAGAGACCATGCCCGGACTGCTTCGAGGCGTCGCGCGCACCGCGGCGATCGCCGGGACGGCCACCGCCGTCTCCAACCGCGTCTCGCGCCGCCAGGCCGGCCGGTGGGCCCGGCAGGAGGCGCAGGAGAGCCCGGCGCCCCCGCCGCAGGCACCCGCCCAGCCGCCGCCGGCGGCGGCCGCGCCCTCCATGGAGGACAAGATCGCCCAGCTGAAGGAGCTCGGCACCCTCAAGGACCAAGGGGTGCTGACCGAGGAGGAGTTCGCCGCGCAGAAGGCCCGCATCCTCGGTTCCTGAGGCGCACGGGAACGGCGAAGCGCCGGGCCGCGGGACCGTCCGCGACCCGGCGCCGGTCCGGGTGGATCTGTACCGCCCGACGGGGCGAGGCTGGCGCGACAGGACGTTCGCTCCCGCCGGGCGGGTCTGTGGGGGAGGTGTGCTCCGGTCCGCGGGGGCTTCCGTTCGGGGCCCCCGGGCGGTTGCGGAGCGGCTGGGACCGCGGTGGCGCCGACAGGACCTCTGATCCGCCTCCCTCAGGTCAAGAGGCGGGCCGTCGAGGGCCTTTACCACCGCACTGGCTCGACGCCACCGCGGTCCTCGTCCTGCCCGTGCCGTGAACCACCCCTCATCCGGGCTCTCGGCAGCGGGCCGGCACCAGGGACCCGACCTCCCGTCGGTGCCCCGGTGCGTCCTGTGCGGCTCAGGCGTCGCGCAGCGCGCGGACCGCCTCCTCGACGCGCTTGCCGTAGTCGGCGTCCGCGGCGTGGAAGTGAGCCAGGTTCTTCTCGATGACGTCCTCGCGGGACACCTGGGACAGGCCGCCGGCGATGTTCGCCACCAGCCGCTCCTTCTCGGCGTCCGACATCAGCCGGTACAGCTCGCCGGCCTGGAAGAAGTCGTCGTCCTTGGTGTGCAGCGGGGCCGCGTGGGCGCCCGTGTACCCGGCGACGGCGCGCGGGGCGCCGAGCGCCAGGCCGGTCTCGGCCGGGCCCTGGTGGGAGTTGGGCTCGTAGTTCTTGTCGGTCCGCGAGCCGTTGCGGGTGGCCATGAAGCCGTCGCGCCCGTAGTTGTCGGCGACCGTCGCCTTGGGGGCGTTGACCGGCAGCTGGGTGTGGTTCACACCCAGGCGGTAGCGCTGGGCGTCGGCGTACGCGAAGAGGCGGCCCTGGAGCATCTTGTCCGGGGAGGCGGTGATGCCGGGGACGAAGTTGTTCGGGGAGAAGGCGGCCTGCTCGACCTCGGCGAAGACGTTGTCCGGGTTGCGGTCGAGGACCAGGCGGCCGACGCGCCGGAGCGGGTAGTCGGCGTGCGGCCACACCTTGGTGAGGTCGAACGGGTTGAACCGGTAGTCCTCGGCCTCGGCGGCCGGCATGATCTGGACGTACAGCGTCCAGGACGGGTACACGCCGCGCTCGATGGCCTGGAGCAGGTCCGTCTGGTGCGAGTTGGGGTCCTTGCCGGCGAGCTCGGCGCCCTGCTCGGAGGACAGGCAGCGGATGCCCTGGTTCGTCTTGAAGTGGTACTTGACGAAGAAGGCCTCGCCCTTGTCGTTCGTCCACTGGTAGGTGTGCGAGCCGTAGCCGTTCATGTGGCGGTACGAGGCCGGTATGCCGCGGTCGCCCATCAGCCAGGTGATCTGGTGCGTCGCCTCGGGGGAGTGCGCCCAGAAGTCCCAGACGTTGTCCGGCTCCTGCTTGCCCGTGAAGGGGTCGCGCTTCTGGGAGTGGATGAAGTCGGGGAACTTGATCGGGTCCTTGATGAAGAACACCGGCGTGTTGTTGCCGACGAGGTCGTAGTTGCCCTCTTCGGTGTAGAACTTCAGCGCGAAGCCGCGGGGGTCGCGGACCGCGTCCGCGCCGCCGAGGGAGTCGGCGACGGTGGAGAAGCGCAGGAAGGTCTCGGTCTTCTTGCCGACGGTGTTCAGGAACGCGGCGCTCGTGTAGGCGGTGACGTCGTCGGTCACCTCGAAGTGGCCGTAGGCGGCCGAGCCGCGGGCGTGCACCACGCGCTCCGGGATGCGCTCCCGGTTGAAGCGGGCGAGCTTCTCGAGGAGCTGCTGGTCCTGGATGAGGAGCGGGCCACCGACGCCGGCGGTGGCGGAGTTCTGGTTGTCGGCGACCGGGGCGCCGGACTCGGTCGTCAGCGTGCGCTTCGACATGGTGACCTTCCGTACGGGTAACTGCTGACGGAAAGCGGCTTCCGTCATGCGGAACAGCCTAGATTTCGGCCGAACGCAGCGTCAACAGTTTGTTGAAGAAAGAGTGAGGGTGGTGTTCCGGACGGCGCCGGCGCCTGGGCGCGACAGGACAGGTGTCGGCACCGGCACCGTCCGGAAACTCATGGCCCCCGGTTGCGGGGGGTTCGGCGCGGCCGGCCCGGTCAGACCTGCGAGCCGGAGAGGCGCTCGACGGCGCGGAGCAGGGCCGAGTGGTCCAGGCCGCCGTCGCCCTGGGCGCGCAGCGACGCGACGAGCTGGGCGACGACCGCGCCGACGGGGAGGGCGGCGCCGACGCTGCGCGCGGCGTCGGTGACGATGCCCATGTCCTTGTGGTGCAGGTCGATCCGGAAGCCCGGCTTGAAGTCCCGGTTCAGGAAGTTGTCCTTCTTCCGCGTCAGGACCGTCGAGCCGGCGAGGCCGCCGTTCAGGACGTCGAGCGCGGCGTTCAGGTCCACGCCCGACTTCTCCAGGAAGACCACGGCCTCGGCGCACGCCTGGATGTTGACGGCGACGATGAGCTGGTTGGCCGCCTTCACCGTCTGGCCGGAGCCGTGCGGGCCGCACAGGACGATGGTCTTGCCGAGGGTCTGCAGGACCGGCAGGGCCGCGTCGAAGTCGGCCTGCTCACCGCCCACCATGATGGAGAGCACGGCCTCGATGGCGCCGGCCTCGCCGCCGGAGACGGGCGCGTCGATGACGCGGATCCCCTTCTCCTCGGCGTTGCGGGCCAGGTCGACGGAGGTCTGCGGGGTGATCGACGACATGTCGACGAGCAGCGCGCCGGCCTTCGCGTTCTCCAGGATGCCGTCGGGGCCGTAGGAGATGGCCTCGACCTGCGGGGAGGCGGGCACCATCGTGATGATCACGTCGGCGTCCCGGACGGCCTCGGCGATCGAGCCCGCCGCCGTGCCGCCCGCGGCCGCGAGGCGGTCCAGCTTGTCCTGCTCCAGCGTGAAGCCGGTGACCTCGTAGCCGGCCTTCAGCAGGTTCTCGGACATGGGGGAGCCCATGATGCCGAGGCCGATCCACGCGATCTTGGGGAGGTTGTTGCTCATGGTGACGGGTCCTTCTCTGGAAAAGCTCTCGGAGCGGGGTACGAAAAGCGGCGGGCGCGCCTGGGTGAACGTCCGGAATCCGGGCGGCTACCGGGTGGCGCGGGCCTCGGCCGGCAGCCATCCGAAGGAGGCGGCGGCGTCCTCGGCCTTGTACTCCAGGCCGACGAAGCCCTGGTAGCCGGCCTTGCGGAGCTGGTCGAGGAGGTCCTCCAGCGGCAGCTCGCCGGTGCCGGGGGCGCCCCGGCCCGGCTTGTCCGCGATCTGGACGTGCCCGGTCTTGGCGGCGTACTTTTCGATGACCTCCGAGAGGTCCTCGTCGTTCATCGCCAGGTGGTACAGGTCGAGCAGGAACTTGGCGTTCCCCAGGCCGGTCGCCGCGTTCACCCGGTCCACGACGTCGATCGCGGCCGGTGCGCTCACCAGCGGGTAGAGCGGCGACTCCGGCTGGTTCAGGGTCTCGATCAGCAGGACCGCACCCACCCGGTGCGCGGCGCGGGCCGCGGCGACCAGGTTCTCCAGGGCCAGTTCGTCCTGGGCCGCCGGGTCCGCGCCCTCGACGCGGTTGCCGTAGAGGGCGTTCAGCGCCTTGCAGCCGACGGAGGCGGCGAAGTCCGCCGCGACGTCGATGTTGGCGCGGAAGCGCTCCGACTCCTCACCGGGTACGGAGACGGCGCCGCGGTCCGGGCCGGGGAGCCGCCCCGCGTAGAAGTTCAGCCCCACCAGCCGGGTGCCGGCGTCGTCGAGGGCGTGCCTCAGGGCGTCCAGCTCCTCCTTCGCCGGGGTGGGGGTGTCGATCCAGGGCCACCACAGCTCGACCGCGGTGAAGCCCGCCGCGGCAGCGGCCGCGGGGCGCTCCAGGAGCGGGAGTTCCGTGAAGAGGATCGACAGGTTCACATCGAAGCGCTGGTCCGTGTATCCCATGAGGGGTGTGCGCTCCTTCCGTATTGCGGAAGTTCGTTTCTGCTTGATGGAAGACTGCAAGCCGGGCGCTGCTCCTGTCAAGTGGGGGCTGCCGGTTTTTCCGTACCTCGGGGTAGCTTGACCAGGTGCGATTGAGAGTGGAGTTCACGACCGAGCCCTTCGACCTCGAAGAGGCCCCCGCCCATGCCGTGGCCGCCCGCGAGGTCATCCAGAGGGCCCAGCTGGACGCCGTCGACGTGGGTCCCTTCGGCAACACCGCCGAGGGCGAGGTCGGGGCGGTCCTGGAGGCGGTGTCCGCGCTGCTGCGCGACTCGCTCGGGGCCGGCGCGACCCGCGTCTCCCTCCAGGTGAACGTCATCGAGGAGGACGGCGCATGACCGAGCCTCGCGACCACCCGTTCGTCGCCGCGGTCAAACCGCTGGTCGACGCCATGGGCGGGGTGCTCATGGATCCGTCCGAGGCCCGGCCCGACGACGTGGTGCTCGCCTGGGAGGGCCGGGACCTCCTCGCCGTGCGCCTGCCCCAGCTCGGCGAGTCCCTGGATCACATCCTGGCCGCGCTGGAGCGCCGCCACGGCGTACCGTTGTCACAGCTGGACCGGAAGGCCAAGCAGGACGTCGTCCGGGTACTGGAGGCGCGCGGCGCCTTCTCCGTGCGCCACGGCGTCGAGACCGTGGCCGGCGCCCTCGGCGTGAGCCGCTTCACCGTCTACAACTACCTGAACCGGGAAAACGCCAAGAACCAGGGGTGACGCCGATCTCACCCACCGTCACAGGCCGCCGCTCCGAAATCCACCGGACGGCGGCTTTTGTGTACACGAACTTTCAACAAAGTGTTGACGCCGTGTTGTCCAGGGCGTTAGCTATGCGCAGCCCGACAAAGCAACCAGGCCACGGAGGCTTCCCGTGACTTCGAGTCCGACCCCGGGGCTGACCCGGTTCAACACCCTCGACGACGCAGCGGCCGCGGCCGAGCTGCACGAGGTGTGCGCGAGCGCGGCCTGGGGCAGCAAGGTGCTCGCCCAGCGCCCCTTCGCCGACGCCGACGCCCTGTTCGCCGCGAGCGACGCCGCCATGGCGGAGCTCACCGAGGCGGACCTGGCGGAGGCCATGGCCGGCCACCCGCCGATCGGCCGCCCGAAGCCCGGGGACCCGACCTCCGCCCGCGAGCAGCGCGGCATGGCCGGGGCCTCCGAGGAACTCAAGGCCGAACTGCTCGAACTGAACCTGGCCTACCAGGAGAAGTTCGGCCACGTCTTCCTGATCTGCGCCACCGGTGCGACCGGCGAGCAGATGCGGGACGCCGTCAAGGTCCGGATCCGGAACACCGCCGAGGCCGAGCGGGAGACCGCCCGCGGGGAACTCGTCAAGATCAACCGGATTCGCCTGAACCGACTCGCCGAAGGAGCGTGACGGCGCGCATGAGCACCGACACCACCGCCTCCGTGTCCACGCACATCCTGGACACCAGCATCGGCCGCCCCGCCGAGGGCGTCGCCATCACGCTCGCGGCCCGCAGCGGCCCCGCCGCCGAATGGACCCCCCTCGGCGGCTCGGCCACCGACGCCGACGGGCGTTGCAAGGACCTCCCGGCCCTGCCGGAGGGCACCACCCACGTACGCCTCGACTTCGAGACCGAGGTGTACTTCGCACAGAAGCAAGCCGCCGAGGCGCAGCAGGACGCCCCCCGCGTAAGGGACAGCGGTGCGTTCTTCCCCGAGGTGACCATCACGTTCGCGGTCCACCCGGGCGAGCACTACCACGTACCGCTGCTGCTCAACCCGTTCGGCTACTCCGTTTACCGAGGGAGCTAGCAGACCATGCCCACGATTCTCGGCCAGAACCAGTACGGCAAAGCAGAGAACCGCGTCGTCAGGATCACGCGGGACGGCGACACCCACCACATCAAGGACCTGAACGTCTCCGTCGCCCTCTCCGGCGACATGGACGACGTCCACTACTCCGGCTCGAACGCGAACGTCCTGCCGACGGACACCACCAAGAACACGGTGTACGCCTTCGCCAAGGAGTACGGCATAGAGTCCGCCGAGCAGTTCGGCATCCACCTGGCCCGCTGGTTCGTAGGCAGCCAGGAGCCGATCCACCGGGCGCGCATCCGCATCGAGGAGTACGCCTGGGAGCGGATCCCGACCTCGGACGCCAACTCGAAGTTCATCGGCTCGGACGAGGTCAAGCACTCCTTCGTCCGCAAGGGCCAGGAGACCCGCGTCACCCAGGTCACCTACGACGGCTCCGCCTGGGAGGTCGTCTCCGGCCTGAAGGACCTGGTCGTCATGAACTCCACGAACTCCGAGTTCTGGGGCTACGTGAAGGACAAGTACACCACCCTCCAGGAGGCGTACGACCGGATCCTCGCGACCCAGGTCTCCGGCCGCTGGCGGTTCAACTGGACCGACGACGAGCAGCGCATGCCGAACTGGGAGCGCTCCTACGAGGCCACCCGCACGCACATGCTGGAGGCCTTCGCCGAGACCTACTCCCTCTCGCTGCAGCAGACGCTGTACCAGATGGGCTCGCGCATCATCAACCACCGCTCGGAGATCGACGAGGTCCGCTTCTCGCTCCCGAACAAGCACCACTTCCTCGTCGACCTGGAGCCCTTCGGCCTCAAGAACGACAACGAGGTGTACTTCGCCGCGGACCGACCCTACGGCCTGATCGAGGCCACCATCCTGCGGGACGGCGCCGACGCGCGCATCCCGGTGGACCTCACCAACCTGTAGTCCGGACCGGCACCGGCCCGGCGCCCGGGTCCGGGGCTCCGCAGTAGCCCCCGGACCCGGACCCCGGCCCCCCACCCGCAACACCCGCGAACTTCCCGAACTCGGCACCCGGAGCATCAGGCGGGGCGGCAGTACTGTCAGCTGCCAGGCCCCCGGTTTCGGCACTCAAATCCCCGGGTCCTGCCGTGCCCGCACCGCCACTGAAAGCACGAGGAAGCCCCATGGCAGCCACTGACAGCGCGGCCCGGCGCATCGTCATCGAGAACTGCGCGATCGCGACCGTCGACGCGAACGACACCGAGTACGCCTCGGGCCACATCGTCATCGCCGGCAACAGGATCGAGTCCGTCGGCCCGGGCAGCGCCCCCGCGGACCTCGACGGCGTCGAGCGCCGGATCGACGCCACCGGCCACCTCGTGACCCCCGGCCTGGTCAACACCCACCACCACTTCTACCAGTGGATCACCCGAGGCCTGGCCACCGACCACAACCTCTTCAACTGGCTCGTCGCGCTCTACCCGACGTGGGCGCGCATCGACGAGCAGATGGCGTACTCGGCCGCGCAGGGCTCGCTCGCCGCCATGGCCCGCGGCGGCGTCACCACCGCCATGGACCACCACTACGTCTACCCCAAGGGCGCCGGCGACCTCTCCGGGGCGATCATCCGCGCCGCCTCCGAGATGGGCGTCCGCTTCACCCTGGCCCGCGGCTCCATGGACCGCAGCGAGAAGGACGGCGGCCTGCCGCCGGACCACGCCGTCGAGACCCTCGAAGGCGCGCTGGCCGACACCGAGGCGACCGTCAAGAAGTTCCACGACGCCTCCTTCGACGCGATGACCCAGATCGCCGTCGCCCCCTGCTCCCCCTTCTCCGTCTCCACCGAGCTCCTCAAGCAGGGCGCCGAACTCGCCCGCCGCCTCGGCGTGCGCATGCACACCCACGGCAGCGAGACGGTCGAGGAGGAGAAGTTCTGCCACGAGCTCTTCGGCATGGGCCCCACCGACTACTTCGAATCGACCGGCTGGCTCGGCGAGGACGTGTGGATGGCGCACAGCGTCCACATGAACGACTCCGACATCGCGGCCTTCGCCCGCACCAAGACCGGTGTGGCGCACTGCCCGTCCTCCAACGCCCGCCTCGCCGCCGGCATCGCCCGCGTACCGGACATGATCGCCGCCGGCGTCCCCGTCGGCCTCGGCGTCGACGGCACCGCCTCCAACGAGTCCGGCGAACTGCACACCGAGCTGCGCAACGCGCTCCTCATCAACCGCCTGAACCCGGTGCACCGCGAGGCCGCGCTCACCGCCCGCCAGTCCCTGCGCCTCGGCACGTACGGCGGCGCACAGGTCCTCGGCCGCGCCGACAGCATCGGCTCGCTGGAGGCCGGCAAGCTCGCCGACCTGGTGCTGTGGAACCTCTCCACCTTCCTGCACTCCTCCATCGCCGACCCGGTCACCGCCCTCGTCTTCGGCGCCGCGGCCCCGGTGACGGCGTCGTTCGTCAACGGCAGGCAGATCGTCGAGGACAACCGCCTGCTCACCGCCGACGAAGACGCCATCGCCCGCTCCACGCGGGCCGAGGCGCAGCGCCTCGCGCGCCTCGCCGCGCAGGGCTGACCCCCGGAAGTCCGGCCGGGGGGGACGGCCCCCGGCCGGCGGCCGCGGACCCGAGCGGGGTCCGCGGGAGCCGTTCCCGGGGCGCGCCCGCGGATCCTCTCCGCGGGCGCACCCGGGGGCGGTGACTCGTGCCACCACCTTCCTCTGCCACACCCTCGCGTGCCGGCGCACGGTGAACGACTCGGGCGAATCGTTTCCGCGGGCCGCCGCACACCCACGACCCACGACCCACCCAGGCTCCACCCGCAGACCGCACGCACCACCCTCCATGACACCCACGTCCTGCCGACGTGTTAACCGACCGGAGGAAGCCGTGGCCCAACCGCCCAGGTTTCGCAAAGACGCAGCCGCCGCACCGGGGGAGAAGCACCCCGTCGACGAGACGCTCCCCCCGCTCAGGATGTTCACCAGCGGCCTCCAGCACGTGGCCGCCATGTACGCGGGCGTCGTCGCCCCACCCATGATCCTCGGCCCGGCCGTCGGGCTCACCGCCGGCGAGACGGCCTTCCTGATGGGCGCCTCGCTCTTCACGGCCGGCATCGCCACCCTGCTCCAAACCCTCGGATTCTGGCGGATCGGCGCCCGGCTCCCCTTCGTCAACGGCGTCTCCTTCGCCGGCGTGACCCCGATGATCGCCATCGGCAAGGACCGCGGCGAGGACGCCCTCCCCGTGATCTTCGGCGCGATCATCGTCGCCGGGGCGGTCGGCTTCCTCGCCGCCCCCTACTTCGGCAAGCTCGTCCGCTTCTTCCCACCCGTCGTCACCGGCACCGTCATCACCCTCATCGGCGTCTCGCTGCTGCCCGTCGCCTTCAACTGGTCCCAGGGCGGCGACCGCACCGCCCCCGACTACGGCTCCATCCCGCACATAGGCCTCGCCGCGGCCACCCTCGTCATCGTCCTGCTGCTGCGCAGACTCCTGCGCGGCTTCCTCCGGCAGATCGCCATCCTGCTCGGCCTCGCCGCCGGAACCCTCCTCGCCATCCCCTTCGGCATGGCCGACTTCTCACCCGTCGCGGACGCCCCCCTGCTCGGCTTCCCGACGCCCTTCCACTTCGGGGCCCCGCAGTTCCAGGTCGCCGCCATCATCTCGATGTGCCTCGTGATGCTGGTCTGCATGACCGAGTCCACCGCCGACATCCTCGCCCTCGGCCGCATCGTGGACCGCCCGGCCGACGCCCGCACGATCGAGGGCGGCCTGCGCGCCGACGCCCTCGGCAGCGCCGTCAGCCCCCTCTTCAACGGCTTCATGTGCAGCGCGTTCGCCCAGAACATCGGCCTCGTCGCCATGACCGGGGTCCGAGCCGGTTCGTCGTCGCCACCGGCGGCGGCATCCTCATCCTGCTCGGCCTGTGCCCCGTCGCCGCGTCCGCGATCGGCGTCGTCCCACTGCCCGTCCTCGGCGGCGCCGGCATCGTCCTCTTCGGCTCCGTCGCCGCCAGCGGCATCCAGACCCTGGCCGGGGCCGCCATGGAACGCGGCGAGAACGCCCTCATCGTCGCAGCGTCGGTCGGCATCGGCCTGATCCCGATCGCCGCACCGGACTTCTACCACGCCTTCCCCAAGGACCTGCTCGTCGTCCTGGACTCCGGCATCAGCACCGGCTGCGTGACCGCCATCGTGCTGAACCTCGCCTTCAACCACCTGGGCGCCAGGCGCGCCCAGGCCGCGGACGCCTGCCCGGACCCCCTGCCCGCCCACTGAACCCCCGACCGCCGGCGGGGCGTACGCCACCCACTGCGGGCGTGGCGTACGCCCCGCCGCGCCGCCGTTCCGGCCCCGGCTACGGGGCGCCCGCCGGAGCCGCGCCCGGGCCGGGCCACAGCATCAGATTGCTCATCAACTCCGCCTGCTCGACGGCGTCGTCGAGGGCATGGTGGGTGTGCCGGCGGCGCGAGCGCAGCTCGTACGGCATCCGCCCCTTGACGGCGGCCCGCAACGGGACCCGCGCCTTCACCGCGTACAGCGTCTTCATGTCCAGGCACCCGGAGTGCCCGAACGGGCTCTCGCCGCCGAACCGCATCAGGTACCAGTACAGGAACGTCCAGTCGAAGGAAGCCGGGTAACCGCACATCACGGGCTGCGCCCCGGCGTCGGAGGCCACCTCGTGCGCCCACGCCCGGAACGCGTCCATGGCCACCGCCGGATCGGCACCCTCACGCAGCAGCCGATCGCGGTCGAGCCCGCTGACGGCGAGCGCCTCGGGGTCGAACGCGTCGCTGATGGGCCGGAGCTCTCGGTAGAAGTTCCGCCGCTCGGGATCCGCGGGCGTGTAGACGTCCCCGTCCTGCCGCCCGGCGACCGCGGCACCGAAGCTGATCATCGAGTAGGGGCCGGGGATGGGACCGTCGGCCTCGATGTCGACGGAGATGTAAAGACTGGGACGCGCGGTACGGGCTGCCATGCGCGAGAGCATGCCAGTACGGGGGCGCGCGGAGCACCCGGATTT
>NZ_RPSE01000869.1:0-652 GCF_003949955.1 Streptomyces sp. WAC05292 | reverse complement strand
ACCCCGACCTCGGCGCGATCACGAGCGTGTACCGGTGAACGCGGGCCCCCGGCGCTCCGGCACCGACCACCGGCTCCCCGGCGGCCTCCGCCACGAGGACGGCCCGGTCTGGCAGCGCATCCGCCGCCACGCCGTCCCCGCCTGGATGATCGAGGACGCCACCGCCCGCCGCCTCGCAGGCGACTGGCGCGCCGCCTGCGCGGCCGCCGCCGTCGACGTCCGCTTCGACCTGTCCGCGGTCGCCGCCCGCCACGGGGCCGCAGTCGCCGAGGCGGCGGAGGACGACCTGCTCCACCTCGCCCCCGACCTCGTACGCTGGCACCTGCCCCGCCTGCTCGGCGGACGCACCACCCTCGCCCCGAACGTCCGCGTCCTGCTCGCCCGCTACGGCACCGGGGCCGGCGCCCCGGTCCTCTCCGCCACCACCGGCCCGATGGCCGACGGCCCGCAGCGGCTGCGGCTGCACTGCGCGCCCCTCCACCCGGCGGACGCCCATCGGAGCCCGCACCACGCGGCGCCCTCCTACCGGCACGAGAACTGGATCGCGGCCCGCCCCCTCTGGGACGCCCGGCAGGCCGCCGGGCTGCGCGACCGCCTCACCGGCGGCGCCGACCGGCTGCCGTTCTTCCACCCCGACGGCACACCGCTCGAC
>NZ_RPSE01000868.1:0-652 GCF_003949955.1 Streptomyces sp. WAC05292 | reverse complement strand
CCTGGACGCCGGGCGGTCCGCCGGCCCGCCCCTCCCGCAGCCCGCCGGACCGCCCGGCGTCCAGGAGGCCGCCGCGCGGGCCGTGCGCCACCTCCTCGACCGGCAGGACCCGGCCGGCTGGTGGAAGGGCGACCTGGAGACCAACGTCACCATGGACGCCGAGGACCTCCTGCTGCGCCAGTTCCTCGGCCTCCGCGACGAGGCCACCACCGCGGCCGCCGCCCGCCACATCCGCGGCGGCCAGCGCCCCGACGGCACCTGGGCCACCTTCCACGACGGACCGCCCGACCTGTCCGCCACCGTCGAGGCCTACGTCGCCCTGCGCCTGGCCGGCGACGCCCCCGACGCCCCCCACATGGCCCGCGCCTCCGCCTGGATCCGCGCCCACGGCGGCATCGCCGCCGCCCGCGTCTTCACCCGCATCTGGCTCGCCCTCTTCGGCTGGTGGAGCTGGGACCACCTGCCCGAACTCCCGCCCGAACTGGTCTTCCTGCCGCCCTGGGTACCGCTGAACATCTACGACTTCGGCTGCTGGGCCCGGCAGACCATCGTCCCGCTCACGGTCGTCTCGGCGCTCCGCCCCGTCCGCCCCGGGCCCTTCGCCCTCGACGAGCTCCACACCGACGCGCGCCGGCCCGTCCCTCCCCGCACG
>NZ_RPSE01000867.1:0-655 GCF_003949955.1 Streptomyces sp. WAC05292 | reverse complement strand
GAGTCGAGCACGGCATCGCACACCTCAAGAACTGGCGGGCACTCGCTCGCCACCTCGGCCGACGCGAGCAGATGAGTGACACGATCCAAGCCATCGCCGGACTGCTCTCACACCAGCAGACCGCCACCCGCGGGGCCCGTCAGCCACGGTGACCACCGCGCCGACCTGCACCTTTCGACGTGCCACCACCAACCATGCACGAGCTCGTTAGTCGCTGTGGTCGCCACGCTGCCCGCGGAACGCAAGCGGCTGTTCCTCTCAGGGGGCAACGGGCCCGTGTGGCGGCGCCGGTGCGAGGGTCTGGACTCGCCCGATGCTATGTCACCGGTTCCCGCGGGTGATCACCAACCTCTCTAGGACTTGTCCGGGCGACTACGAGGTCATCATGAACGTGTGGAACGGCCCCGAGAGCCCGTCGACCTCGCGAGATCGGCCGATCCCGGAGCCCCCGCGCCATGGCGCGCTCCTGCTGGCCTGGTTTGCGTGACCCAGCTCCCGCTCAGCCACCGCCCCAGGGCTCAAGCGCACACCTAGTAGTGCTTCGTTACGTCGGGTATCTCGCCTGGTGGTGGGCATCTTCTCTGGTATGAGGCTGGGGGAGGTGGAACGGCTCCGGGGTGAGTTATCGGAGTTCGTTGCCGATGTGTTCGCCTCG
>NZ_RPSE01000866.1:0-406 GCF_003949955.1 Streptomyces sp. WAC05292 | reverse complement strand
GCGCTCTGGGCCGTCCGCCACGGCGCGGCCGGCTGAGGCGACGCGCCGCCGCCGACCCGTCCATCTTCCGTTCCGAATGTCATACCGTCGGGTGCATGTCGCCCACACGGCGTAACCCGCCCGGCGCCCGACCGTTCTCCAGGGTGTGCCGGAGCCGCCGGCCCCGGCAGTCGTACGGAGGACGGGAAAACGTGAAGAACACCAAGAAGGCCACCGCCGCCGCCCTGATCGCGGGCGGCATCCTCGCCGCGGGGGCGGGCGCCGCCTCCGCTCACGGCGGCGCGTCGGCCTCCGGAGAGGCCGCGGGCTCGCCCGGCGTCGCCTCCGGCAACCTCGACCAGGTCCCCGTGCACGTCCCCGTGAACGCCGCCGGCAACGCCGTCACCGCGATCGGCCTGCTGAACGG
>NZ_RPSE01000865.1:0-662 GCF_003949955.1 Streptomyces sp. WAC05292 | reverse complement strand
GCCCCGCCCACTCCCATCAGCGCCTCCTCCGCCCGCGCCTACCTGGCCACCGTCACGCCCCGCGCCGAGGGCTCCCTCACCGGCTACAGCCGCTCGCTGTTCCCCCACTGGAGCACCGTCTCCGGCACCTGCAACACCCGCGAGACGGTCCTCAAACGGGACGGCTCGGGCGTCGTCACCGACTCCTCCTGCGCCTCCGTCCGCGGCTCCTGGTTCTCCGAGTACGACGGCGCCACCTGGACCGCCGCCTCCGACATCGACATCGACCACGTCGTCCCGCTGGCCGAGGCGTGGCGCTCCGGGGCGTCCTCCTGGACCACCTCCCAGCGCCAGCAGTTCGCGAACGACCTCACCCGCCCGCAGCTCATCGCGGTCACCGACCACGTCAACCAGGCCAAGGGCGACAAGGACCCCTCCGACTGGATGCCCTCCCGCACCTCCTACCGCTGCACCTACGCCCGCATGTGGGTCCACGTGAAGCAGCACTGGGGCCTGGGCATGGACTCCGCGGAGAAGACGGCCCTGGTCAACGAACTGAACGCCTGCTGACGACCGGCCGGCCGCCCACCGCCCCGCCTCCCCGGCCCTGCCCGGCACCACCCGGCCCGGGGGCCGGGCCCGGGCCCGGCCCCCGGGCTCTTTTCCCCCGCCAGGGGGAGGCC
>NZ_RPSE01000864.1:0-664 GCF_003949955.1 Streptomyces sp. WAC05292 | reverse complement strand
GCTATCACGTGATCCTTTTTGATTTTGAACGCTCACGTCGTGCACTGGCGCAGTTCAACCCGCGCGTGTTGTATGTGTCGTATCCGTTTGGCGGCTATGACAATAAAGCCATAAAGGCAGCGAATGACGCTGGTTTTCATCTGGCAGTGACGACGATGAAGGGGAAGGTGAAGCCGGGGGATAATCCGTTCCTGTTGAAGCGTTTGTATATATTAAGAACGGACTCACTGGAGACGATGTCGCGGCTGATCAGTAATCAGCCGCAGGGATAGCGGTTAGTCGTATGAAAGGGTGAATACGCCGGTGGCTTTAAACGACCCCGGTTTCACTGTGTTTCCGTTTGCTACCAGTTGAGCAACATAATTAATTTGCTTGGATTCAGGGGTTTGGTAATCCGTTATGACATAGGATGAGTCAGGATTGTTCGGCAGAAGTTGAGAGGTTCCGTTATACATGATTTTCACGCCTGCGCCCTCAGCTCCGGACGTAAGCGTATTACCAAGAAGATCATTGTTTTTTCCGGTTAGCTTTGAGGTGGTGAGTTTGGTTGTGATATTTGCCACACCGGTACGATTGCTTAAGCTAATGGAAAAAGGGATATCCTTAACCCGATTGTTTTTAATGTCTGAAACATAATATTCTCCCAGGTTAACATTATTAGTAC
>NZ_RPSE01000862.1:0-414 GCF_003949955.1 Streptomyces sp. WAC05292 | reverse complement strand
GAGGGAAGCGTCTTCAAGGGCATCGAGGGGGCCATCACGGCCGACCGGTTCGCGTTCATGACCTCCTTCCTCGCGGACTTCTACAACACCGACGTGCTCGGCGGCGAGAGGATCAGCGAGCAGGCGGTCCAGGCCAGTTGGAACGTCGCCGTCGGCGCCTCCGCCAAGGGCACCCTCGACTGCGTCCAGGCCTGGCTGACCGATTTCCGTGCCGACCTGCCGCGCATCGACGTCCCCACCCTGATCATCCACGGCGACGCCGACCGCATCCTGCCCGTCGACGCCACCGCGGTCCCGCTCGCGCAGCTCATCGAGGGGGCCCAGCTGACAATCGTGCCCGGCGGCCCCCACGGCCTGCTGTGGACGCACGCGGACGAGGTGAACGCCGCCCTGCTCGCCTTCCTGGACTGAGCG
>NZ_RPSE01000861.1:0-671 GCF_003949955.1 Streptomyces sp. WAC05292 | reverse complement strand
GATATAAGGAACCTCTTCATCGTCTTTCATGACGGCCTCAAAGGCCTCGCGATCCGTCGGGTATACTTTACGGATTGCATTGAAAGCCGCCTCTTGCAGGTCCGGACGCGTTGCCAGCAGGGTCATACACCACCGCACGGTATTCGTCGCCGTCGCAAGCCCCGACGACACAAGGGTGACGAGAATCATTGAAACTAGTGCTGAGCGGGTGCGCGCTAAAATGATTCTTGGTGTAAAGGCAAGGGCGATGTGTTCCCATCATGATTTTTTGCTCTATCTCCTCTTTCAGTCTCAGTACATATGCATCGCGGCGGTCTCTGAGGCTGGCAGCTTTCTGGGCGAGTGGCGTAAGGGGCAGTCTGTGCAAGAACGGCAGGTACTCGAGGTAGTTTCCTGATGGACTGCGTAGTCCCAGGAGCTGGTCTTCCACGTCGATGATCTCGGCCGTGAGGGGGTCATCGAGGTGCATTCGGCGACCGTAGCATAGCGTCATCATCAGGCTAAGCCCCAACCTCGAGATGAACATGTACAAGTCGACCGGGACTCGGCCAGCGCCACAGTTCGCGACGAGATCCCGTATCAAATGGCGTGACTCTCTGTCGATGTTGCCCAGATGTGTTTTGAGGGCAGGCTTGCTTCCTTCCGAAGCGATCTCCTTGCGGGTATGTTTC
>NZ_RPSE01000860.1:0-678 GCF_003949955.1 Streptomyces sp. WAC05292 | reverse complement strand
GGACGCGAGGGCGGAAGATGGGGATCAGCCCGACACTTAACATTCCTCAGGCGCGTTTCCTCGCGATGCAGCACAAATTCAAAGCCTACGTTGCCGGGTTCGGTTCCGGTAAGACGTGGGTGGGTTGTGGCGGCATCTGTAAGGGGATGTGGGAGCACCCTAAAATCAACCAGGGTTATTTCGCGCCGACGTACCCGCAGATCCGTGACATCTTCTACCCGACAATTGAGGAAGTGGCCTTTGACTGGGGGCTGAGCGTCATAATCAATGAGGGAAACAAAGAGGTTCACTTCTACGAGGGGCGACGATACCGCGGGACCACAATCTGCCGCTCAATGGAGAAGCCCGGCTCGATAGTCGGTTTCAAAATCGGTAACGCGATGGTTGATGAGCTGGACGTCATGGCGGCAGCCAAAGCGCAACAGGCATGGCGAAAAATCATAGCCCGTATGCGTTACAAGGTCGATGGGTTGCGTAACGGCATCGATGTCACCACAACGCCGGAAGGCTTCAAATTCGTCTACCAGCAGTTCGTGAAGGCGGTGCGTGAAAAGCCCGAGCTTTCTGCTCTGTACGGTCTGATACAGGCCAGTACGTTCGACAACGCGAAGAACCTGCCCCCGGATTACATCCGGTCGCTGTTGAGTTCTTATCCTGATGAACTGATTCAGGCTTACC
>NZ_RPSE01000085.1:0-19950 GCF_003949955.1 Streptomyces sp. WAC05292 | reverse complement strand
GCCGGAGCCTCGGGCCCCGTCCGCTGGCGCATGCTGCGCGGGCCGGAGGAGCCGTACGGTCCGGGCGGGCCGCGCCTCGCGGACTCGGTGCCCTACGGGGTCTTCGGCCTCGGCACCGGCCTGCTCGTCCTGTACGCCGCCCTCGGCGAGGTCCTCGCCGGGGGGCCCGCCGAAGCCGTCGCCGCTCCTTCCGCGGTCGCTCTCACCCTCAGCATGGGCCCCGCCGAATGGCTGCTCCACCGCTTCCGCAGCGGCACCCTCGCCGGGCTGCGCGCGGCCCGCTCGCCGCTGCGGTTCCGGCTGCGGATGCTCGGCGTGCTGGCCCGCTGCCTCAGCGCCTACCTGGCCGTCCTCCTGGCCCTCGGCCTCGCCGGCACCCTGTGCTGGCCCGGGGCGCCGCCGCTCGGCGGGGCCCGGGCGGGGACGCTGCTGCTGCTCGGCGCCGTGATGTGGACCGGGCTGCTGCTGCAGTCCTTCGGGGCCGTCCGGGCCGCCGCCGCCGTCTGCGCCGGCGCGGCCGCTGCACAGAGCCTGGCCCTGCTGCTGGAGTTCGGGCAGCCCCGCACGGTGCAGCTCGCCGTCGCCGGGGCCGCCGCGGCCTCCCTCGCCGCCCTCGTCTGCCTGCTCCTCGGCCGGGCGACGGCCCACCGCTGACCGTGACCGCGTACGCCACGTACGGCACGTACGAGAAGGAGGACGCCATGCTGCTGGTGCCGCTCTACGAGCATCCCGCCGACCGGCCAGACGACTGGGAGCTGCTGATCCGCGCCGCGGGCCGGCTGCACTCGGTGGTCCTCAACCCGGCCAGCGGGCCGGGCGAGAGCCCCGACGAGCGGTTCGGGGCCGTGGCCCGGCGGCTGCGCGAGGCGGGCGTGCCCGTCCTGGGGTACACCGACACCGACTACGGGCGGCGCCCGCACGCCGAGGTCGTCCGGGACCTGCTGCGCCACCGCGACTGGTACGGCGCCGACGGGGCCTTCCTCGACCAGGCCTCGCCCGACCCGGCGCTGCTGCCCCACTACGGGCGCCTCGCGGTCGCCGCCCGCGCCGCGGGCGCCCGCACCCTCGTCCTCAACCACGGCGTCCACCCGCACCCCGGCTACGCCGAACTCGCCGACCTGCTCGTCACCTTCGAGGGCCCCTGGGACGCCTACCGGGACGCGGCCGTCCCGCCCTGGACGGCCGACCACCCCGCCCAGCGGTTCTGCCACCTCGTTTACGCGGTCCCGCCCGGCGCGCCCGCCGCCGAACTCGCCGAGCAGCGCGGCGCCGCCGTCCACTGCGCCGTCCCCGGGAGCGGCGCCCACCCCTGGGGCACCCTGCCCCACGCCCTGGGGGCCGCCCGGTGAACCGCCCCGCGAACCGCCCGCGGAGCCGCCCCGGCCGGCGCCTGCTCCCGCTCCTGGTGCCGCTGCTGCTCCTGGCCGCGGCCTGCACCGGGCAGCCCGACGACGGCGCCGCCCCCGACCGGGAAGCCGTCCCCGCACCGGGGGAGCGGTGGCGGCCCGGGCCCGGCACCTCCTGGCAGTGGCAGCTCAGCGGGAGGCTCGACACCTCGGTGGACGCACCCGTCTACGACGTCGACGGGTTCGACACCAGCCGCGAGCAGGTCGCCGCCCTGCACCGGGCCGGACGCCGGGTCATCTGCTACCTGTCGACGGGCGCCTGGGAGGAGTTCCGGCCCGACGCGGCGAAGTTCCCCGCGGAGCTCCTCGGCCGGGGCAACGGCTGGGAGGGAGAGCGCTGGCTGGACATCCGGCGGACCGCCGAGCTGGAGCCGCTGATGGCCGCGCGCCTGGACATGTGCCGCGACAAGGGCTTCGACGCGGTCGAACCGGACAACATGGACGGGTACGCCAACACGACGGGCTTCCCGCTGACCGCGGAGGACCAGCTGCGCTACAACCGGCTGATCGCCCGTCTCGCCCGCGACCGGGGCCTCGCGGTCGGGCTGAAGAACGACCTCGACCAGGTCCCGCAGCTCGTCGGGGACTTCGACTTCGCGGTCAACGAGCAGTGCGCCCAGTACGGGGAGTGCGAGCGGCTGGCCCCGTTCACGCAGGCGGGCAAGGCCGTCTTCCACGTCGAGTACGAGCTGCCCCCGAGCCGGTTCTGCGCCCAGACCCGGAAGCTCGGGTTCGCCTCCATGCAGAAGAAGTACGACCTGGGGGCCTGGCGCAAACCCTGCTGAGCGGGGGCGGCGGCCCGCCTCCGCCCCGGCTCACTTCACCGGCAGGATGACGTGGACCCGGTAGCCGCCGCCGAAGCGGGGCCCGGCGAAGCAGGAGCCGCCCAGCGCCCCGGCCCGCTCCCGCATCCCGAGGAGGCCGTGCCCGCCCCCCGGCCCGTCCGCCGGGGCGGGCTCCGCCGCAGCGGCCGCGCCGGCCGCGGCGGCGCCGCCGTCGTCGAGGACGGTCACCTCGGCCGACTCCCCGACCCGCACCACGCTGACCTCGGCGCGCGCCCGGGGCCCCGCGTGCTTGCGGACGTTCGTCAGCGCCTCCTGGATGACGCGGTACGCGGCGAGGTCGACGGCGGCCGGCAGGGGGCCCGCGTCCCTGCCGAGCTCCACCATCACCTTCACCGGCAGGCCCGCGTTGCGGAACGTGTCGACCAGCTCGTCGAGGCGCGCCAGGCCGGGGGCGGGCTCGGTCGGCGCCTCCGGGTCCCCGGACTGGCGCAGCAGGCCGACGGTGGCCCGCAGCTCGTTCAGCGCGGACCGGCTCGCGTCCCGGACGTGCGCGAGGGCCTCCTTGGCCTGGTCGGGGCGCCGGTCCATGACGTGCGCGGCCACCCCGGCCTGGACGTTGACGAGGGCGATGTGGTGGGCGACGACGTCGTGCAGGTCGCGGGCGATCCGCAGCCGCTCCTCGGCGACCCGCCGCCGCGCCTCCTCCTCGCGGGTCCGCTCGGCCCGCTCGGCCCGCTCGCGGATCGCGTCGACGAACGCCCGCCGGCTGCGGACGGCGTCGCCGGCGGCCGCGGCCATGCCCGTCCAGGCGAAGATGCCGATGTTCTCCTGCGCGTACCAGGGCAGCGGCCCGGCGAGCATGGCGATGCCGGTCATCCCCGCCATCGTGAGCAGCGCGATCCGCCAGGTGGTGGGCCGGTCGGTGCGGGAGGCCAGGGTGTACAGGGCGATGACGGCCGCCATGGCGACGGGCGCCCGCGGCTCGCCGGTGGTCAGCTCCAGCAGGGACAGCGCGACGGTCGCGGCGAGGACGGCGCGGACGTGCCGCCGCCGGAACACCAGCGCCGCCGCGGCCAGCACCATCAGCAGCAGGGAGAGCGGCTCGGGGGTGCGGGTGCCGAAGGTCGGCCCGTGCGGCCCGTGCGGATCGGCGAACGAGCCGACGACCATGGAGACGAGCGCCCCGAACGCGAGGACGGCGTCGGTGGCGAGCGGGTGCACGCGCATCCAGTGCCGGGTGGGGGCGAACGGCCCGAGCTCAGTCGTCATCCCGCCTACGGTAAGGGGTGCCGGCCGCAGGCCCCGCCCGCCGGGGCGGGGCCGCCGCGGGGCTGCTCAGCGGTTGGTCTCCAGGTGCCGGCGGTTCAGCCACTTCGGCAGGCCGGGAGCTTCCAGGAAGCCCTCGGCGCGGCCGGCCGCGATGCCGATCCGCAGCAGGTCCGAGCTCTTCTCGAAGAGCATGAACCGCGGTTCCCAGATGGGCCGGTACTTGGCGTTGGCGCGGTAGAGCGACTCGATCTGCCACCAGCGGGAGAAGAAGCTCAGCAGGGAGCGCCACAGGCGCAGCACCGGGCCGGCGCCGAGCCGCGAGCCCCGCTCGAAGACCGAGCGGAACATCGCGAAGTTCAGGGAGACCTGGGTGACGCCGATCTCCTTCGAGCGCTCCAGCAGTTCGATGACCATGAACTCCATCAGGCCGTTCTCGGAGTCCCGGTCGCGGCGCATCAGGTCGAGCGAGAGGCCCTTGGGGCCCCAGGGCACGAACGACAGCAGGGCCCGCAGGTCGCCGTTGCCGTCGGTGCACTCCAGCATCACGCACTGGCCGTCGGCCGGGTCGCCGAGGCGGCCCAGCGCCATCGAGAACCCGCGCTCGGTGGCGCCGTCGCGCCAGTCGTCGGCCCGGCGCACCAGGTCGGCCATCTCCTCGGCGGGGATGTCGGCGTGGCGGCGGATGCGGACGCTGTAGCCGGCCCGCTTGACACGGTTGAACGCCTGCCGGACGGTCCGCATGGCGCGGCCCTCCAGCGTGAACTCGGCGGTCTCGACGATGGCCTCGTCGCCCAGCTCCAGCGCGTCCAGGCCGTGCCGGGCGTAGATCTGGCCTGCCTCCTCGCTCGCGCCCATCACGGCCGGCACCCAGCCGTGCTCGCGGGCCTCGGCCAGCCAGGGCTCGATCGCGCCGGGCCAGGCCTCGGGGTCGCCGATCGGATCGCCGGAGGCGAGCGAGACCCCGCCGACGACGCGGTACGTGACGGCCGCCTTGCCGGTCGGGGACCAGATGACGGACTTCTCGCGGCGCAGGGCGAAGTAGCCGAGGGAGTCGCGGTCGCCCTGCCGGGCCAGCAGCGCCCGGAGCTTCTCCTCGTCCTCCTCGGTCAGCGGGTCGACGGCGCGGCGCGAGCGGAACGCGGCCAGCAGCACGGCCAGCAGCAGCACCATCGACATCACGTTGATGACGACGTCGACCCAGGCGGGCGTGGTGATCGCGGCGTAGTCGCGGGCGTCGGGGTCCAGGGTGATCAGCCGCATCGCGCCGTAGCGCCAGCGGGCCAGGAACGAGGCCTCGGAGGCGTCCGGGTCGGTGTTGGCGGCCCCGACGATCAGCGCGGCGAGCAGCGAGGTGACGAGCAGGCCGACGGCGGCGACGGCGGTGGCGAGCTTCGGGTTCGAGCGGTCGCCCTTGGCGTAGAACTCCCGCCGGCCCAGCAGCAGGGCGGCCACGAACGCCGCGGTCAGGGCCAGGGAGACCCAGTTCTGGACGTGGTCGCGGAACTCCGGGTAGCAGACCTCGAACCCGCCGCCGGTGCACGGGGCGAAGGCGGCGGTCGCGAAGGCGAGCAGCAGCAGGCCGGCCAGCACCAGGTTCAGGATCCAGGCGGCCCGCTTGCGGCGGCCCATGGTCACCGCGAGGAGCAGGGAGAACAGGCCGGAGGCGAATCCGGCGGTCAGCAGGTACGGGGTGTAGAAGTCGGCGGTGTTGTGCCGGCGCAGGTCCTGCCCGAGCGAGACCCACACCGCGCTCAGGAAGTTGACGAAGGTGACCGCACGCAGGTACCAGACGGCGAACGCGGCGCTGCGCCGGGACCGGGCGGACCCGCGGCCGGAGCCGGGGCCCCCGTCGTCCTTGCGGGCGGCCCCGTCGTCCCTGCGGGTGCCGGATGCGGTGTTCGCGGTGGCGGCGGTTCCCCCGCCGGCGGGCTGTGCCGGTTTCGCCTTCTGTGTCGCTTGTGCCTTCTGTGCGGCCTGTGCGGCGTTCCGGTCGATATCTGCGCTGGTCAAGCGGGCCTCTCCCATGAAAGCCGATCATATGGGGCGCCGCCGACGGCGAATGCCGGACCGTCGGGCCGCGGCCGGCGGCCCCGTCGGCTCAGTCCTTCAGCGCCGGCCCCTCCGGCTGCGGCTCCTCCGCCCGCTCCGGCAGTTCCGCCGCGAGTGCGGCGGCCGCCTGGACGAGCGGGAGGGCCAGCAGCGCCCCGGTCCCTTCCCCTACGGTGACGCCGTGGGACAGCACGGGGTTGAGTGCCATCCGGTCCAGGGCCTTGGCCTGTGCCGGCTCGCCGCTCGCCTGGCCGGCCAGCCACCAGTCCGGCGCGCGGAACGCCGCCCGCTGCGCCACCAGGCCGCAGGCCGCCGAGACGACGCCGTCCAGGACGACCGGCGTGCGGCGCACCGCGCACTGCAGCAGGAACCCGGTGATCGCGGCGACGTCCGCTCCGCCGACCGCGGACAGCAGGGCCAGCTGGTCGCCCAGGACGGGGCGGGCCCGGCGCAGGGCGTCGCGGATCGCCGCGCACTTGCGCATCCAGGCGAGGTCGTCGATCGGCACCCCGCCGCGGCCGGTGACCACCGACGCGTCGGTCCCGCACAGGGCGGCCACGAGCACCGCGGCGACGGTGGTCCCGCCGACGCTGAGGTCCCCGAGGACGACCAGGTCGGTGCCGGAGTCTGCCTCCTCGTCGGCGATCCGCACCCCGAGCCGCACCGCGGCCTCGGCCTCCTCGCGGGTCAGGGCGTCCTCGGTGTCGATACGGCCGCTGCCGCGCCGCACCCGGTGGCGGACGACCTCCTCGGGCAGCAGCCCGGGATCGCAGTCCAGCCCCGCGTCCACCACCCGCACCGACGCGCCGAACCGGCCGGCGAGGACGGAGACGGGGCTCGCCCCGTCCAGGACCGCGCGCACCAGGGCGTGCGCGCCCCCGGCGGGCCGGGCCGACACCCCGGCGGCGGCGATGCCGTGGTCGGCGGCGAACAGGACGACCCGGGGCCGCTCGACAGGCCGGACCGGAACCCGGCCCTGCGCCGCGGCCAGCCACTCGGCGAGCTCGTCGAGCCGCCCGAAGGCCCCCGCCGGCACGGACAGCCGCTCGCGGCGCTCCTCGGCGTCCCGCCGGACTCCGTTGTCGGGGCGCTCGATCAGGTCGGAGAAGTCGTCGAGATTCAGCGTGGTCATCTGCCAGAGCGTACAGCCGGTGAGGCCCTGCCCAAGCCCCTGCGGGAGCGCCCCGGCGGGCGCCCCGGCGGCGGCCGCGGCCGCCCGCCCGGGGTGCGTCCCGGGTCAGTCCTTCAGGACCAGCGCCTGCCCCGCCACCACCAGCAGGACGTGCTCGCACTCGGCGGCCACCGCCGCGTTCAGGCGGCCGAGCTCGTCCCGGAACCGGCGCCCCGAAGCCGTCGCGGGCACGACGCCCGAGCCGACCTCGTTGCTGACGGCCACCACCGTGCGCCGGGTCGCCCGTACCGCCGCGACCAGCTCCGCGGTCCGCTCCCGCAGCTCCTCCCGGCCACGGGCCTCCCACACCGCGTCGTCCCAGGCCCCCGCCCGGTCCATCGCGTCCGTCAGCCACAGCGCCAGGCAGTCGACGAGGAGCGGCGGGCCGCCCTCCGCCAGCAGCGGCACCAGCTCGCAGGTCTCCACCGTCCGCCAGGACGCCGGGCGCCGCTCCCGGTGCAGGCCGACCCGCGCCGCCCACTCCGCGTCCCCGTCGCGGGAGCCCGACGTGGCCGCGTACACGACCTCCGGGAAGCCCTCCAGCCGCCGCTCCGCCTCCACCGACTTCCCCGAGCGCGCGCCGCCGAGCACCAGCGTCCGCCGCGGCAGGTCCGGCACCGCGTGGTACTCGCCGACCGTCACCGTCGCCCCGTCCGGCACCGCGCGAGCCCCCGCCGCCGCGCACCGCCGCTGCAGCTCCCGGCCCGGCGGCACGTCGTGGTCCAGGTGCACGGCGATGACGTCGGTGGTCGGCCCCGCCGCCCCGCTCGCCCGCAGCCGCGCCAGCGCCTCCGGCCGGCCCAGCACGTCCGCCAGCACCATGTCGTACGGGCGCTCGGCCATCGTGCCGTTCGTCCCCGCGGGCGCCCCGCCGGGCGGCAGGTACAGCAGCCGGCCGCCGTCCGGGCCGGTCACCTCGTACCCGGTGCCCGGCGCGTCCATCGGCACCGCCCGCACCCGGTGCCCGCTGATCACGGCGAGCTCCCGCCCGTCCGGCACCCGGCCCGCCGTCGGCAGGCCCGGCGGCAGCTCCACGGGCGGCCCGTCGTGCGGATGGGTGAGCAGGACCTGCCGGACCCCGGCCAGCGAATGGCCGGCCCGGGCCCCCGCGAGGACCGCCCCGGGGGTCAGGTCCAGCAGCAGCGCCCCGTCGACGAGGAGGGAGGTCGCGGCGCGTGCCAGGGGGCCGACGGAGACCGCGCAGGCCGCGCAGGGACAGCCGGGGCGGGGCAGTCCCTCCGGGGTTCCGGTGCCGAGCAGAGTGAGTTCCACAGGAAGATCCTCCCGCGTCCCCGGGAGTGGTGCGCGCCCGGCTACTCTGCGGGCAGACTCAAGGCGAGCAGCGGACGAGCAACGGAGGCGGACATGGCGTGGACGTGGCGGTTCGAGACGGCCGACGGCGGCCCGGCGGCGCCGGCGGTCGAGCCGGAGGAGTTCACCACGCAGGGCGACGCGGAGTCGTGGATCGGCGAGTACTGGAAGGAGCTGCTGGAGGGCGGCGCCGAGCGGGTCAGGCTGGCGGACGACAGCGGCGCCGAGGTGTACGCGATGAGCCTGCGCGAGGCGCTCGACGCCTGAGGCGGCCGCGGACGCGCGTGCCCCGGGATCCCTCCGGATCCCGGGGCACGGCCGTGCGGGGGAGTGCGGTCCGGGATCAGCCCCGGACGCCGCACAGGTGGAGCAGCGCCGCCACACCGCGGTACGGGTCGGTGCGTCCCGCGCGGTCCTCGGCGGCCAGGAGCCGGTCGAGCTCCTCCTCCGGCGGGAGCGTCCCGCCCGCCTCGGTGCCGTCGGTGAAGACGCGCACCCCGTACCAGGCCTGGAGCGGCGCGCCGATCCCGGACAGCGTGCCCGTCAGCTCGGACAGCCGGTCCGCGCGGACCTCCAGGCCGAGCCGGTTGGTGTAGTCGACCGACTCGAACGCGGCGAGCGCGCCCGACCAGTCGCCGTCCAGCCCGGGGCGCATCGCGAGCGCGTCGCCGTTGCGCACGAGGAGGGACAGCAGCCCGCCCGGTGCCAGCATCCGGGCGAGCCCGGCGAGCATGGCGTCCGGCTCGGGTACGTACATCAGTACGCCGTGGCACAGCACGACGTCGAAGCTGCCCGGCGTGAAGTGCGCGCCGGTCTCCCGGCCGTCGCCCTCCAGGAGCTCGACCCGCTCCTGGATCCCGGCGGGTTCCGCGGAGAGCGCCTCGCGGGCGACCTCCAGCATCCCGGGGTCCTTCTCCAGACCCGTCACCCGGTGTCCGGCGCGGGCGAGACGCAGCGCCTGGGTGCCCTGGCCCATGCCGACGTCCAGAACGCGCAGCCGCTGCCCCACGGGGAAGCGCTGCACGATCTGCTCGTCGACCTGCCGGCCCACGAGTTCCTGGCGGACGGCGTTGCGCAGTCCTCCCAGGCCCTCCAGCCACAGCCGGGCTCCCCCCGCGAAGCCGTCCCCCGACGCTCCGGACGGCCGTGCGCTCAGGGCCGTTCCCCGCGCTTGACCTGCGGCTTCGGCAGCCGGAGGCGGCGCATCTGGAGGGTGCGCATCAGGCCGTAGGCGACGGCGCCGCGGCGCGGCTGGTCCGCGAAGCGCTCGTTCAGCGCCTTGCGCAGGCGGAACGCGAGGGCCACCGAGTCGACGATGATCAGGGCGATCACGGCGAGCCACAGCAGCAGCGCGGCGTTCTGGATCGACGGGACCCGCACCATGCTCAGCACGAGGATGATCACCGCGAGCGGCAGGAACATCTCGGCGACGGAGAAGCGGGAGTCGACGAAGTCGCGGACGAAGCGGCGCACCGGCCCCTTGTCGCGGGCCGGCAGGTAGCGCTCGTCGCCGTTGGCCAGGGCCTCGCGCTGCTTGGCCAGCTCCACGCGGCGGCGCTCGCGGGCGCGCCGCATGTCCTCCTTGCGGTTGCCGGTCGAGGCCACCACGGCCTTGCGCTGCGACTGCGCGACGGCGCGCTTCGGCGTCGGGCGGCCCTTGGGGGCCTGCGGGTCACGGGGCTGCGAGGACTCGGCGCTCACCTTGTCGGCGGCGGCGGCCTTCTCTTCCTTGGAGGAACGGCTACCAAACACAAAACCCAAGCGTACGTGGTCGGCGACTGCTGCCCCACCCTGACGGGGAACGATCCGGCAACGGCGGGCGTCTGGACCAGTGCAGGGTTCGTGCGGCGAACCGGGGCCCGCCTCCGGGGCGCGTCTCATCCTCACGCCTTACCGGGCCGGGGCACAGTCGTCCTGGAGGAGGAGCGCATCCGCTCGCGAACAGTGCGGTAATGGAGACAGGGCCCGTACTGTGGGTCTTGTTGGTCGTCTGGAGCGAAGTCCGTCAGAAGGGGGCGCGCGAAGCCCATGAGCGGTGTCATGAAGCGTATGGGGATGATCTTCCGCGCGAAGGCGAACAAGGCCCTTGACCGGGCCGAGGACCCTCGCGAGACCCTCGACTACTCCTACCAGAAGCAGCTGGAGCTGCTCCAGAAGGTCCGCCGCGGCGTCGCCGACGTGGCGACCTCCCGCAAGCGCCTGGAGCTCCAGCTCAACCAGCTGCAGACCCAGTCCTCGAAGCTGGAGGACCAGGGCCGCAAGGCACTCGCGCTGGGCCGCGAGGACCTGGCGCGGGAGGCCCTCTCCCGCCGTGCCTCGCTCCAGCAGCAGGTCGGCGACCTCCAGGTGCAGCACGAGACCCTCCAGGGCGAGGAGGAGAAGCTGACGCTGGCCGCGCAGCGCCTCCAGGCCAAGGTCGACGCCTTCCGCACGAAGAAGGAGACCATCAAGGCCACCTACACCGCCGCCCAGGCGCAGACCCGGATCGCCGAGTCCTTCTCCGGCATCTCGGAGGAGATGAGCGACGTCGGCCTCGCCATCCAGCGCGCCGAGGACAAGACGGCCCAGCTCCAGGCCCGCGCCGGCGCCATCGACGAGCTGCTCGCCTCCGGCGCCCTCGACGACCAGAGCGGCCTCGGCAGCAAGGACGACATCCAGGCCGAGCTCGACCGCCTCTCCGGCGGCACCGACGTCGAGCTGGAACTCCAGCGGATGAAGGCCGAGCTGGCGGGCGGCCCCTCCGCGCAGCAGCAGGCCATCGAGGGCGGCGCCCCGGGCTCCGCCCAGCAGCAGCAGAGCCAGCACCGGTTCGACAAGCAGTAGGACAGGGGCCCGTCATGATCGTCCGCATCATGGGGGAAGGCCAGGTCGAGATCGGGGACGGCCACTTCCCGGAGCTGAACAAGCTGGACGACGAGCTGCTCGCGGAGCTGGTGGGCGGTGACGAGGCCGGCTTCCGGCGCACCCTCGGAGCGCTCCTGGACGCCGTGCGCCGGCTCGGCGAGCCGCTGCCCGACGACGCGCTGGAGCCGTCCGAGCTGATCCTGCCCGCCCCGGACGCCACCCTGGAGGAGGTCCGGGAGATGCTCGGCGACGACGGGCTGATCCCGGGCTGATCCCGGGGCGGCCGGCGGCGACCCGCTCACGGCGGCGGCGGCTCCTTCGGAGCGGCCGCCGCCGCGGTCTTCGCCGGGTCGGGGGCGCCGCCGATGAACTCCTCGAACCGGCGCCGCGGCGCCGCCCACCGCCGGTCGTGGTGGAAGGCCCGCAGCCCGGCCCGGGCCCGCGCCCGCGGCCGGTTCGCGTAGAAGCGCCGTGCGTACGGGGAGCCCGGCCGGGCCAGCCGGACCGCGCCGACCAGCGCCACCAGGGGGATCACCATCCCGAAGAGCGCGGTGCGGGCCTTGCCCTTCCACAGGGCGACCAGCGCGAGGAAGAAGTTCCCGGCCATGTTCATCACGACGAGCCCGCGGTTCTGCCGCTCCTGGGTCGTCAGGTCGTTCACCCCGAACGGCAGGAAGCCGGCCAGCACCAGCCCGACCACGGCGGCCGTCAGCACCACGATCTCCACGCTCTTGCGGCCCTGCTCGCTCCAGTAGACGTCGTCCAGGTGCAGGATCAGCGCGAACTCGTCCAGGACCAGCCCCGCCCCCAGCCCGAAGACGACGGCCGCCAGCAGCGACCCGAAGCCGTGCCCGCCGGCGGCGATCGACCCGAACCCGCCGATGACCACGAGGATCACCCCCGGCACCACGTGGTGGACGTGCAGCCCGCCCGGCGTGATGTTCCCGAACGGACCGCGCCCCGCCCGGATCAGGCGCGTGATGACCCGGGTGACCAGGAACGACAGGATGAACGCCAGCAGCGCGAGGAGCAGGGGCAGCTTCCCCGGCTCGATGATGTTCCGGTACCACCAAGGACCCATGACACCAGCTTCGCGGTCCGGGCCCCTCGGGCAAGTCGCTGCCGCGGGCAGCGGGTAGCGTTCCCGCCGATGACCGATCCCACGACAGACCCCGCCGGCGACCCGCTGCCGCCGTCCCGGCCGGCTCCGCCGCAGGAGCGCGCCGCGCTCGGCGACGGGCTCCGCTTCGCCTTCGGCACGCTCACCGTGCTGCCCGTCCGCATCACCCGCTGGGACCGGCCCGCGGCCCGCACCGGCATGGCCTGCGCGCCGCTCGCCGGGCTCGTCGTCGGCACGGCCGCCGCCGCCGCGGGAACGGCCTTCGCCCTGCTGGGAGGCGGCCCGCTCCTCGCCGCGGCCGCGGCCGTCACCGTCCCCGCCGCCCTGACCCGCGGCCTGCACCTGGACGGCCTCGCCGACACCGCCGACGGCCTGGGCAGCGCCAAACCGGCCGCTGAGGCGCTGCGCATCATGAAGCGGTCCGACATCGGCCCGTTCGGGGTGGTCGCGCTGCTGCTGCTCCTGCTCCTCCAGGCCGGGGCCCTCGCGGACGCCTTCGGCGGAGGCTGGGCCCGCGGGGCCCTCGCCGCCGCCACCGCCGCCACCGCCGCCCGCCTCGCCATGACGCTGGCCTCCCGCGGCGGGATCCCGCCCGCGCGCCCGGACGGGCTCGGGGCCGCCGTCGCCGGGGTCGTGCCGCGGCATACGGCCGTCCTGGCCGCGGCCGCGGTCGCCGTCCTCGCCGCCGCGGCCGCAGCCCCCGGCGGAGCCCTGGCCGCCGTCCGCGCCGCGGCCGCCGTGGCCGCCGCACTGGCCGTCGCGGAACTGCTGCTCCGCCGGTGCGTGCGGCGCTTCGGCGGGGTCACCGGCGACGTCTTCGGCGCCGTCGCCGAGACGGCCGCGACGACCGCGCTCGTCGTCCTCGCCCTCGGCTGACCGCCCCGGCGGCCCCCGGGCGCGCCCGGGCACGTAGGGTCGGGCCGTGGAAGAGACGCCGACGCCCATCCGGGTGCTCCTCGCCGACGACCAGGCCCTGCTGCGCAGCGCGTTCCGCGTGCTCGTCGACTCCGAACCGGACATGGAGGTCGTCGGCGAGGCCGGCGACGGCGCCCAGGCCTACGAGCGGGCCCGCGAGACCCTGCCCGACGTCGTGCTGATGGACATCCGGATGCCCGGCACCGACGGCCTCGCCGCCACCCGCATGATCAGCGGGGACCCGGAGCTCGCGGCCGTCCGCGTCGTCATGCTCACCACCTTCGAGGTCGACGAGTACGTCGCCGCGGCCCTGCGGGCCGGGGCCTCCGGCTTCCTCGGCAAGGGAGCCGAGCCGGACGAGCTCCTCAACGCCATCCGCGTCGCCGCCGCCGGCGAGGCGCTGCTCTCCCCGGCCGCCACCAAGGGGCTCATCGCCACCTTCCTCGCGCAGGGAGGCGGCGCGGACCCCGCGGCCCCGGCCGGCGAGCACGCCCAGCGGCTCGCCGCGCTGACCGGCCGCGAGCGGGAGGTCCTCGTCCACGTCGCGGCCGGCCTGTCCAACGACGGGATCGCCGGACGGCTCCAGGTCAGCCCGCTCACGGTCAAGACCCACGTCAACCGGGCCATGGCCAAGCTCGGCGCCCGCGACCGCGCCCAGCTGGTCGTCGTCGCCTACGAGTCGGGACTGGTCCGGCCCCGCAGCGAGTAGCGGGCCCGCGGGCGCGGGCCCGCCGTCCGCAGTAGGGGGCGCGTACTACAGGCGCGGTATGCGCGGCATAAAGGCAGGACCCAGGGGCGACGCGGCAGCGCCCCGGCGGCGGCAGGCTGGTGGGCAGCGCACGCCCGTGCGGCCTCGCTCCGACCGACTGCAGAGAGATACCGACGCCCATGTCCTGGCTGTCCCGCTTCAGCCTGTCCCAGAGAGCGCTGATCGGCCTCGTGTCGCTCACGGCGCTGCTCTTCGGCGCCATAGCCGTTCCCCAGCTCAAGCAGCAGCTGCTGCCCTCCATCGAACTGCCGATGGTGTCCGTCCTCGCCCCCTACCAGGGCGCCTCGCCCGACGTCGTGGAGAAGCAGGTCGTCGAGCCGATCGAGGCCACCCTCAAGGGTGTCGACGGCATCACCGGCATCACCTCCACCGCCAGCGAGGGCAACGCCCTCATCATGGCCACCTTCGACTACGGCGACGCCGGCACCAAGCAGCTCGTCGCCGACGTCCAGCAGGCCGTGAACCGGGCCCGCGTACGGCTGCCCTCCGAGGTCGACCCGCAGGTCATCGCCGGCTCCACCGACGACATCCCGACCGTCGTCCTCGCCGTCACCTCCGACAAGGACCAGCAGGCCCTCGCCGACCAGCTCGGCCGCACCGTCGTCCCCGTCCTGGAGGACATCAAGGGCGTCGGCCAGGTCACCGTCGACGGCGCCCAGGAGCTCCAGGTCACCGTCACCCCCGACCCCGCGCGCCTCGCCGCGGCCGGCCTCGACGGCGCCGCGCTCGCGCAGGGGCTCCAGGCGGGCGGCGCGACCGTACCCGCCGGCTCCTTCGACGAGCAGGGCAGGAACCGGACCGTCCGCGTCGGCAGCGGCCACACCTCCCTCGCCCAGCTGGAGGAGCTCCGCCTGACCGCCGGGCCCGGCAAGCCGGCCGTCCGCCTCGGCGACGTCGCCGCCGTCCGGCAGGAGCCCGCCAAGCCCGTCTCCCTCACCCGCACCAACGGCAAGCCCAGCCTCGCCCTGGTGCTGACCATGGACAAGGACGGCAGCGCCGTCGCCATCTCCGAGGCCGTCGAGGAGAAGCTGCCCGGGCTGCGCGCCTCCCTCGGCTCCGGCGCCGAGCTGACCGTCGTCGCCGACCAGGGCCCGCCGGTCGCCCAGTCGATCTCCAGCCTCACCACCGAAGGCCTGCTCGGCCTGCTCTTCGCCGTCGTGGTGATCCTGGTCTTCCTCGCCTCGCTGCGCTCGACGCTCGTCACCGCGGTCTCCATCCCGCTGTCGGTCGTCCTCGCGCTGATCGTGCTGTGGACCCGCGACCTGTCGCTGAACATGCTCACCCTCGGCGCCCTGACCATCGCGATCGGCCGCGTCGTCGACGACTCGATCGTCGTCCTGGAGAACATCAAGCGCCACCTCGGCTACGGCGAGGAGCGCGAGGCCGCCATCCTCACCGCGGTCAGGGAGGTCGCCGGGGCGGTCACCTCCTCCACGCTCACCACCGTCGCCGTGTTCGTCCCGATCGGCCTGGTCGGCGGCATGGTCGGCGAGTTCTTCGGACCCTTCTCGCTCACCGTCGCCGCGGCGCTGCTGGCCTCGCTGCTGGTGTCGCTGACGGTCGTGCCCGTCCTCTCGTACTGGTTCCTGCGCGCGCCGAAGGGCGTGAGCGCCGGGGACGCCGCGAGCGCCGAGCGGGCCCGCCGCGAGGCCGAGGAGAAGGAGGCGAACAGCCGCCTCCAGCGCGGCTACGTCCGCGCCCTGGGCCTGGTCACCCGGCGCCGGGTGACCACCCTCGTGCTGGCCGCCGTCGTCTTCGTCGCGACCCTCGGCATGACGCCGCTGCTGAAGACGAACTTCTTCGACCAGGGCGACCAGGCCGTCCTGACCGTCAAGCAGCAGCTGCCCGCCGGCGCCTCCCTGGCCGCCTCCGACGAGGCGAGCCGCCGCGTGGAGAAGGCCCTCGACGGCGTCGAGGGCGTCAAGGACCACCAGGTCACCGTCGGCTCCTCCGGCTTCCTGGCCGCCTTCGGCGGCGGCACCGGCTCCAACCAGGCGACCTTCCAGGTGGTCCTGGACGACGCCGGCGAGAGCGAGGACGTCAAGAAGCGCATCGAGGACGCCCTCGCGAAGCTCGACGGCATCGGCGACACGAGCATCTCCGCGGGCGGCGGCTTCGGCAGCCAGAACCTCAGCGTGGTCGTCAAGGCAGGCGACGCCGCCGTCCTGGCGCGGGCCGCCGAGCAGGTACGGGCCGAGATGGCCGGCCTCGACGACGTCACCGACGTCCAGAGCGACCTCTCCCAGTCCGTGCCGCGGATCTCCGTGACCGCCACCCCGAAGGCCGCCGAGGCCGGCCTGAACCAGGCTTCGCTGGGCGCGGTCGTCGCCCAGGCCGTGCGGGGCACCCCGGCGGGCAAGGCCGTGCTCGACGGCACCGAGCGGGACATCGTCATCAAGTCGGCGCAGCCCGCGACCACCCTGGCCGAGCTCCAGGCGCTGCCCCTCGGCCCGGGCGTCCGCCTCGGCGACGTCGCCGAGGTCAAGGAGGTACCCGGGCCGGTCTCGATGACCAGGATCGACGGGGCCCGCGCCGCGACCGTCACCGCCAAGCCGGTCGGCGACAACACCGGCGCGATCGGCGCCGAACTCCAGACCAGGATCGCCGCCCTGAAGCTCCCCGAGGGCGCCACCGCGAGCATCGGCGGCGTCTCCGAGGACCAGAGCGAGGCCTTCGGCCAGCTCGGCCTGGCCATGCTCGCCGCCATCGCGATCGTGTTCATGCTGCTCGTGGCCACGTTCCGCTCGCTGGTGCAGCCGCTGATCCTGCTCGTGTCGATCCCGTTCGCGGCGACCGGCGCGCTCGGGCTGCTCCTCGTCACCGGCACCCCGCTGGGCGTGCCCGCCATGATCGGCATGCTGATGCTCATCGGCATCGTCGTCACCAACGCGATCGTCCTGATCGACCTGGTCAACCAGTACCGGGCCCAGGGCCTCGGCGTCGTCGAGGCCGTCGTCGAGGGCGGCCGGCACCGCCTGCGCCCCATCCTCATGACGGCGCTCGCCACCGTGTTCGCGCTGCTGCCGATGGCACTCGGGGTGACCGGCGAGGGCGGGTTCATCTCGCAGCCCCTGGCGGTCGTGGTGATCGGCGGCCTGGTCTCCTCGACCGTGCTGACGCTGCTCCTCGTCCCGACCCTCTACACCATGGTCGAGCTGCGCAGGGAACGCCGCGGGGCCAAGCGCCGGACGCGCCTGAAGGCCGTCCCGGCACCGCAGGGCGCCGAGGCCGGCGAGCACACCCCGGCAGGGGTCTGACCCGCCGCCGGCCGGGGCCCGCACACGGCGTGCGGGGCCCGGAGGGCACGGAAAGCCGCAGGCGAGAGGGCCGCTCCCGCACCCCCGGTGGGGGAGGGGAGCGGCCCTCTCGCCTGCGGTGCGCGGGGCGGGACCGGGACTACGGGAGCGCGAGCATCCGCTCCAGGGCGAGCTTCGCGAAGCTCTCGGTCTCCTTGTCGACCTGGATCCGGTTGACGAGCGTGCCCTCGGCGAGGGACTCCAGCGCCCAGACCAGGTGCGGCAGGTCGATGCGGTTCATCGTCGAGCAGAAGCACACCGTCCGGTCGAGGAAGACGACCTCCTTGCCCTCCGGGGCGAAACGGTTCGCCAGGCGCTTGACGAGGTTCAGCTCGGTGCCGATGGCCCACTTCGAGCCGGCCGGGGCCGCCTCCAGCGCCTTGATGATGTACTCCGTCGAGCCGACGTAGTCGGCCGCGGCGACGACCTCGTGCCTGCACTCGGGGTGCACCAGCACGTTCACGCCGGGGATGCGCTCGCGTACGTCGTTGACGGAGTCGAGCGAGAACCGGCCGTGCACGGAGCAGTGGCCGCGCCACAGGATCATCTTCGCGTCGCGCAGCTGCTCGGCGGTCAGGCCGCCGTTCGGCTTGTGCGGGTTGTAGACCACGCAGTCGTCCAGGGACATGCCCATGTCGCGCACGGCGGTGTTGCGGCCCAGGTGCTGGTCCGGCAGGAAGAGCACCTTCTCGCCCTGCTCGAACGCCCAGTCCAGGGCCCTCTTCGCGTTGGACGAGGTGCAGATGGTGCCGCCGTGCTTGCCGGTGAAGGCCTTGATGTCGGCGGAGGAGTTCATGTACGAGACGGGGACCGTCACGTCGGCGACGCCGGCCTCGGACAGCACGTCCCAGCACTCCGCGACCTGCTCGGCGGTGGCCATGTCGGCCATCGAGCAGCCGGCGGCCAGGTCGGGCAGGACGACCTTCTGGTCGTCGCCGGTCAGGATGTCCGCGGACTCGGCCATGAAGTGGACGCCGCAGAAGACGATGTACTCGGCCTCGGGCCGGGCGGCGGCGTCGCGGGCCAGCTTGAAGGAGTCGCCGGTGACGTCGGCGAACTCGATGACCTCGTCACGCTGGTAGTGGTGCCCGAGGATGAAGACCTTGTCGCCGAGCTTCTCCTTGGCGGCGCGGGCGCGGGCCACCAGGTCGGGGTCCGACGGCGAGGGGAGGTCGCCGGGGCACTCCACGCCGCGCTCGCTCTTGGGGTCGGCCTCGCGGCCGAGCAGCAGCAGGGCAAGGGGCGTCGGCTGGACGTCCAAGGGCTGGGCGGTGGTCACGACACGCACCCTTTCTGTTCTGCGACAAGGGACTTCGGGAAGCGTCTGCTTCGACTTTTCGTCTATTTGACGCTATCTATGATAGCCGGTTCACGTCACTTTGACGATGCCGATAGTGTCGATGTGACGCATTCGCCCCGTGGCGAAGCCCTCCCCGCGCCCGGTCCACCCGTCCGCGCCGGTGTGCGAGCATGAATGTCTGGAACACGCGTCGGGCCCGGAATGAATCCGCGCCCCCGCTCGTTGCCACCGACGGCAAGAGTCCGACGTATCCCTGCCTGCCGGCGGGGAGCCGCCCACTTCGGGAGTGAATGCAGATGTCCGTACAGGACGACAAGACCACTGTGAGCGACGGCATCCTCCTGTCCGACGCCGCCGCCGAGAAGGTCAGGACCCTGCTGGAGCAGGAGGGCCGCGATGACCTGGCGCTCCGCGTCGCCGTCCAGCCCGGCGGCTGCTCCGGCCTGCGCTACCAGCTCTTCTTCGACGAGCGCTCCCTCGACGGCGACGTCGTCAAGGACTTCGGCGGCGTGAAGGTCGTCACGGACCGGATGAGCTCCCCCTACCTCCAGGGCGCCTCCATCGACTTCGTCGACACCATCGAGAAGCAGGGCTTCACGATCGACAACCCCAACGCCACCGGCTCCTGCGCCTGCGGCGACTCCTTCAGCTAAGCCCCCGCCAGGGCCCGCGGAAGCAGCGGAGAGGCCCCCGGCACCGAGACGGTGCCGGGGGCCTCTCCGCGTGCTTCCGCCGGGGCTACCCCTGGCGGGGGAGCGGCTTGCCCGAGGTCGCGTCGACCACCGCGCGCGTGCCCAGCGGCTGCTTCAGCGTCGCCGACACGCTCATCTCCTGCGCGATCATGATGCAGGCCCGGCCCGGATCGTTCGGGGTGTCCGTGATCCGCACCGTCACCGAACCGGCCTCCTCCCGCGCCTCCAGCGCGTAGGTGCTGCACACCCCGCCCCAGAAGTTCACCGTCAGCTTCCGGTCGGCCTCCGCGTACGAGAACCCCGGCACCGTGCGCGCCCCCGACGGGGCGGGCGCGGACTGGCCGCCCTCCGCCGCAGGCTGCACCACCGTGTGCGCGGGCGCACCGTCCTTTCCGGCCACCTGGAAGTGCCAGGCCGGCACGAGCCCGCGGGCCCCGTTCACCGTCCCCGCCGCCAGCCCCAGCACCGCGCCCGTCACCGTCTCCGTACGCGGCGGCTTCATCGGCCGCGGCTCCGGGTCGCACGGCGGCGTCTCGCCCGGGCCCACCGGGTCGTCCGTGGTCAGCGGCACCGCCGAGGCGCAGCCGCTCGGCCCCGTCCTGTCCGGGCCGCCCGAGGAGCGGTTCAACCGGGCCAGCGCCTCCGCCGCCCCGACCACCGGCTGCTCGCCGGCGCGCACCGGGGCCTTCAGCTCGCCGCTTCCGGCCACCACCCGGCCGTCCGGTCCGACGCTGACCTGCGTGGTCCAGCCCTTGGTGGGCCGTCCGTCAACCACCGGGTCGGCGGCCACCACGCGGACCGAGCCCTGCACCAGGCGGGCGTCCAGCGCCGCGCCGGACTGCCCGGCCGCGGCCAGCACCGGGGCCGCGGCGGCCTTCGCCGCCTCCTCGGACACCGGCTTGCCCGAGCCCGCCCCGCCGTCCCCGCCCTGGGGGACCGTGGCCGGCCCGCAGGTGTCCTTGCCGCGCTCGCAGTCGTCGCCCGTGCCGCCCCCGCCGTGGAAGCGGGAGAAGCTCCAGGTCC
>NZ_RPSE01000859.1:0-680 GCF_003949955.1 Streptomyces sp. WAC05292 | reverse complement strand
GTCATCGTCAAGACGCTTGAGGAGACACCGAAGAACGCGACCCACTGGTCGACCAGGTCGATGGCCGCGGCGACCGGGATGTCGCAGTCGAGCATCTCGCGGATCTGGCGGGCGTTCGCGCTCGCGCCGCACCGGTCGCAGACCTTCACACTGTCGACGGACCCCCTGTTCATCGACAAGGTCCGCGACGTCGTCGGGCTCTACCTCGACCCGCCGGAGAAGGCCCTGGTGCTCTGCGTGGACGAGAAGTCGCAGATCCAGGCCCTGGACCGGTCCCAGCCGGTCCTGCCGATGATGCCAGGCGTTCCAGAACGCCGCAGTCACGACTACGTCCGGGCCGGCACCACCACCCTCTTCGCCGCCCTCGAAGTCGCCACCGGCAAGGTCATCGGCTCACTCCACCGCCGCCACCGGGCGGCGGAGTTCAAGAAGTTCCTCGCGAAGCTCGACAAGGAAGTCCCGGCCGATCTGCAGGTTCATCTGATCCTGGACAACTACGCGACCCACAAGACACCGGACATCAAGAAGTGGCTGCTGGCCCACCCACGGTTCCAACTGCACTTCACGCCGACCAGCGCGTCCTGGCTGAACCTGGTCGAGCGGTGGTTCGCCGAGCTCACGCAGAAGAAGCTCAAGCGCGGAGTCCACCGCTCCGTCCAAGCCCTCGAACGCGACATCCG
>NZ_RPSE01000858.1:0-680 GCF_003949955.1 Streptomyces sp. WAC05292 | reverse complement strand
ATATTGGTCTGGACAACTACAGCGGTGGCCGTGCGGGCGATCCGCCGTCGATTCCGCTGTCTCGTCGTCTGCGTGAGCTGCCGCTGCGCGTAAGCCGCCTGAAAACCGGTACGCCGCCGCGAATTGATGCGCGTACCATTGATTTCAGCGTACTGGCACAGCAGCACGGTGATAACCCGATGCCGGTGTTCTCGTTCATGGGCAATGCGGCGCAACATCCGCAGCAGGTGCCGTGCTACATCACGCACACCAATGAAAAAACCCATGACGTGATCCGCAGCAACCTCGATCGCAGCCCAATGTACGCCGGCGTGATCGAAGGGATCGGCCCACGTTATTGCCCGTCGATCGAAGATAAAGTGATGCGCTTTGCCGATCGTAACCAGCATCAGATCTTCCTCGAACCTGAAGGGCTGACCTCGAACGAAATTTACCCGAACGGCATCTCCACCAGCCTGCCGTTCGACGTGCAGATGCAGATTGTGCGTTCAATGCAGGGGATGGAAAACGCGAAGATCGTTCGTCCTGGCTACGCTATTGAGTACGATTTCTTCGATCCGCGTGACCTGAAGCCGACGCTGGAAAGCAAATTCATTCAGGGTCTGTTCTTCGCAGGCCAGATTAACGGCACCACCGGGTACGAAGAAGCTGCCGCACAAGGGCTGCTGGCCGGTCTGAAC
>NZ_RPSE01000857.1:0-683 GCF_003949955.1 Streptomyces sp. WAC05292 | reverse complement strand
GCTGTCGCCGGTGATGCTGCGGACGGCGCCCTGGAGCTGCTCCTCGGAGACCGACACGACCTGGGAGGGGATGCAGCCGGCGTGCGCGAAGGCGAGGACTGCGGTCTCGTCGCCGACGAACAGGACGGTGCTCGTGGGGTCGGTCTCGGGGTCCCCGGGGGTCCGGCAGGAGGTGCAGTCGTAGCTGCGCGGTGCGTCGTCGCCGGTGAGCAGCCTCTCGGCTTCTTCGTCACCGATCTCGGCACGTACCTCATCACTGACGTCGAGCATGCGGGGCACGGGGTGGCTCCTCGGGCTAGGCGAGCGGGGGGCCGGGCGGTTCCCGGCCTGCCGGGATCAACGGCGGATCGGTGGCCGGGGTCACGCCGTTTGAGGGAACGGAATCGAACCCGGCGGCCAGAGGGGTGAACGGTCCGACCAAGGCTTCGCTTCGGTGCCAACGGATGCCGGTTCGTGTCCAGTTGGTGTCCGGTCGTGGCCGTTTCCGCGGCGGAGGTGCGTCCGCCGACCGGGTGGGGCGGCGGACGGGCCGCGTGGCGCGGGCGGCCGGCGGGTCGGGGCTGCGTAGCGTGACCCGGTGCACGACCCCCGGATCCGGCGGGCCGCCGCGGCGGCCGCAGCCGCCGCCGCGCTGGCTCTCGTCCTCGTACTCCCCCCGGGAGCCGGCGCGGCCCCTCCTCCGC
>NZ_RPSE01000856.1:0-684 GCF_003949955.1 Streptomyces sp. WAC05292 | reverse complement strand
GGCTTCTCCTGTCACACTGCCGCCGGTGCGGTGGGATTTCCCGCGAAAAAGAGCGACGGTTTTCTGTTGTTGATTCTGAATTTCGATGTCGTAGACGCCGGTCAGTTTGCCCTGATGCTTCACCCGCGCGGTAGCGGTCAGCTTATCGCCAGCAAAGCCCGGACGCAGAAAATCGATGGCGCAGCCTGAGGCCACCGCCGCCAGCCCCTGACTGTTGCAGGCGTAGGCAAAGGCGGTATCGGCCAGCGAGAATAGCTGTCCGCCGTGGCAGGTTTTATGCCCGTTAAGCATCTGCGGGGTGATGGTCATGGTCACCACCGCGTAGCCCTCGCCCATCTCGATAATGTCCATCCCCATCGCCTGCGCGCAGGCGTCCCGTTCGTACATCGCGCGGGCGTTATGCCAGGCGTTATGACTCATAACTACTCTCCAGAAGCGCACGCTGGCGCAGCAGTGAACAGGGGCGATAACGTTCCTCGCCGTAGTGACGTTGCAGGTTCTCCAGCAGCGTTAACAGACGCTGCCAGCCAAGGCGCTCGCCCCAGGCGATGGGGCCGCAGGGATAGTTGACCCCTAAGCGCATGGCGGTATCGATGTCTTGCTCACTGGCGACCCCTTTTTGCAGGGCATCCAGCGCTTCGTTGGCAATCATCGCCACCGTGCGCCAGATCAGCAGGCCGGGGT
>NZ_RPSE01000855.1:0-687 GCF_003949955.1 Streptomyces sp. WAC05292 | reverse complement strand
GCCGGGCGGGGCCGCTTCCCCGTCGGGGGCGGTCCAGCCGGTGCGAACGGGGCCGAAGAGCCCGTCGACCTGCCAGATGCCGGGGCGTCGGCGGGAGCCGGACAGGGCGGCGAAGAGGCCGCCGCGGGCGACGGGCGCGATGCGGGTGACGACCTCGTGCGGGAGCTCGGAGCGGTGGTGCGGGCCGACGGCGGCCCCCGTGCCGTCGAGGCCGACGCTCTCCAGGTCGCTCGCGCCGTGGGCGTTCCAGGCGAGGAGGGCCCAGCGGCCGTGGTCGGGCAGGCTCAGCAGGTCGAGCTGGGATCCGTCGCGCTCGGCGGCCACGGAGACGTCCTCGGCGGTCCCGTCCTCGGCGAGCCGGACCCGCAGGAGCGCGGCGAACTCCCGGTCGGCGTCGCTGCGCAGCCAGAGGGTGCGGGAGTCGGGCGAGAGCCGGCCGATCCACGGGTCGCCGTCCGCGACGTGCAGGCGGAAGGGGATGCGGCCGGTGGCCCGGTCCAGCAGGAGGGCCTCGCGGCGGCCGCGCGGCCCGCGGCGCAGCAGCACGAAGCGGTTGTCGGCGGCGATGTCGCACACGCGGAGCGAGGCGGCGCCGGGCTCGGTGTGGAGGAGGACGGGGGCGTGCGTGCCGTCCGGGTCGATCAGGTACGCGGACAGGGCGCCGTCCGGGGCCGCCTCGCTCCGCGT
>NZ_RPSE01000854.1:0-688 GCF_003949955.1 Streptomyces sp. WAC05292 | reverse complement strand
ACCGAAAGGCTGCGGCCGCAGCCTTTCGGTAGTGCGTTTCGCGGCGGACTACCCGGTCACCCCGGCAAGCGATTGAACTGGGCCGCCAGTTCGCGCAGGGCCGCTTCCGCTTCCAACACCTTTTTCACGGCGTCCCCGGCCTTCTCCGGGGTGATCCCCAGGCGCTCGTACAATGCCGCCGGAATCGCTTGCTGCGGGCCATCGCCGATGCCGCTGTTGCGCAGCAACCGGTTGGTCAGGCAGATCAGGTTGGCGTAGACCGCGTTCGGCCCGGTGTAGCTGGGGTCCTGCTGGAAGCGCAGGGCGCAATAGAGGTCGTCAGGCATGTCCCAGACGCGCATCAGCCAGGCGCCGATCTGCTCGCGGGTGATCCCCAGCAGGTGCTGTTCGATGTAGGCATGGCCGAGGTGCGGGTTGACCTCCAGGTGCCGGCAGATCAGCGAGAAATGCGGCGGGAAGACATGCGCCAGGACCAGGTAACCGAAATTGTGCAGCAGGCCGCCCAGGTAGCTCAGGCCGGACTCCGGGCGCAGTTCGCGTGGCATGGCGCGGGTCAGGCCCTCGATCACCGCGGCGGTGTAGATCGCCTGCTGCCAGTAGGGCGTGGCCTGCTGCGGCTGGTCCTTGGGCAGGCTCAGGCTCTTGCCCAGGGCGAGGCCGAGGGCCAGGTTGATCACCAGGTCGAAAC
>NZ_RPSE01000853.1:0-693 GCF_003949955.1 Streptomyces sp. WAC05292 | reverse complement strand
GAGCAGGGGCGGCCGGGACGACCAGGGCGTCGGGGGCGTCGGGGACGTCCGGCGCGGCCGCGGCGACAGGCTCGACTGCGGCGACAGGCTCGACTGCGGCGGCCGCGGCAGGGGCAGCCGGCACCGCAGGGGCAGCCCGACCCGCAAAGGCGGCCTGCACGGGTGCCGGGGCGATGCCGGCGAGCAGGGCCATGGCCTGCCCGCGGTCCAGTGTCCCGTCGCGGAACCGGGTCAGGATCTCCCTCTCGTCCATCCGGACGCGACTTCTGCTAGCCGTGCCGCGACAGCAGGACGAGGGCCTCGTCCACGGTGAGCCGGTCGTCGCGCACGGCGTCGAGCAGGACGTCGAGCTCGCGCGCGCCGAGGGCGGCGTGCGTGCGCGGGGTGGTCCGCAGGAGTGCGGCGACGTGCTCGGAGAGGGCCGCGAGGTCGGGGTGGTCGTAGAGGACGACCGCACGTTCCCGCAGGCCGAAGGTGCGGTTCAGGGTGGCGACGAACTCGGCGCCGAGGACGGAGTCGACGTCGAGGCCGGTGAAGTCGGCGGCGGGGCCGATGTCCCACACGTCGCAGCCGAGGACGGCGGCGAGCTGTTCGCGCAGCACCTCGGCGATCTCGCCGGCGGGCGGGGATGCCGGCGCGCCCGTTTCCGCGGCGCCCGGCGGTACCTCGGCCGGGAGGCGGCCGGGGCCGTGG
>NZ_RPSE01000852.1:0-443 GCF_003949955.1 Streptomyces sp. WAC05292 | reverse complement strand
CGGGTGGGAGACGAGGGCAGCTTGGTCTGGATGAGGTCCATGACCGTGGAGTCGGTGAGGGTCGTGACGTCGCCGAGCTCGCGGTTCTCCGCGACGTCGCGCAGGAGGCGGCGCATGATCTTGCCGGAGCGGGTCTTGGGCAGTTCGGCGACCGGCAGGATGCGCTTGGGCTTCGCGATAGGGCCGAGGGTGGCGGACACGTGGTTGCGGAGCTCGGCGGTGAGGCCGTCGTCCTCGCGGGCGGTGCCGCGGAGGATGACGAAGGCGACGATGGCCTGGCCGGTGGTCGGGTCGGCGGCGCCGACGACGGCTGCCTCGGCGACGGCCGGGTGGGAGACGAGGGCGGACTCGACCTCGGTGGTGGAGATGTTGTGGCCGGAGACGAGCATGACGTCGTCGACGCGGCCCAGCAGCCAGATGTCCCCGTCCTCGTCCTTCTTCGC
>NZ_RPSE01000851.1:0-697 GCF_003949955.1 Streptomyces sp. WAC05292 | reverse complement strand
CATTTCCCACAGAACGCGGATTTCCTGCGGATCGGCCTGGAAGTTCGACCAGATATCATGGTGGAACGGAATCACAACTTTCGTGTTCAGCGCTTCCGCCATACGCAGCATGTCGGCGCTGGTCATCTTGTCGGTGTTGCCACGCGGGTTCTCGCCATAGGAGCCGAGCGCGACGTCGATCTGATGCTCATTGCCGTGCTTCGCATAGTAGTTGGAGTAGTGGGAGTCGCCGCTGTGATACAGCGTACCGCCCGGCGTTTTGAACAGGTAGTTCACTGCGCGCTCGTCCATCCCGTCTGGCAGTACGCCTGCGGCTTTCTGGTCGGCAGGCAGGGTGATCAGCGCGGTGCGATCAAAGGCATCCAGCGCGTGAATTTCAACGTCTTTGATTTTCACCACGTCGCCCGGCTTCATCACAATGCAGCGCTCTTTTGGCACGCCCCAGCCAATCCACAAATCCACGCAGGTCTGCGGCCCGATAAAGGGTACGTCGTCCGCGCAGTTTTGCATTACCGCTGCCGCCACGTTCACGTCGATATGATCGTTGTGATCGTGGGTAGAAAGAACGGCGTCGATCTGGCGAATGGCGAAAGGATCAAGCACAAAAGGCGTGGTGCGCAGGTTCGGCTGGAGCTTTTCAACGCCGGCCATACGCTGCATCTGGTGGCCTTTTTTCATCAGTGGATTGCCGTGGCTC
>NZ_RPSE01000850.1:0-697 GCF_003949955.1 Streptomyces sp. WAC05292 | reverse complement strand
GCCCGAACGCCCCGGCCCCCGCCCCGCCACCGGCCGTCCGGGACGCGGCTGCAGAGCGGCCGCTGCCGCCGGAGGCGCTGCGGGGCGCGTTCCGGCCGATCACCGAGGTGGGCGCCGCCGTCCTGCACCGGCGGTGCGCCGATGTCACCGGGTTCGGGTCGCCGGAGCTGTCCCGGCTCGTCGACGACATGTTCTTCACCATGCACGCCGCCCGCGGCGTCGGTCTCGCCGCCAACCAGATCGGCGTGGACCTGCGCGTGTTCGTGTACGACTGCCCAGACGACGACGGCGTCCGCCACATCGGCCACGTGTGCAACCCGGTCCTCGACCTGCTCCCGGACACGGCCGGCAGCGCGGCTCCGGCCGGCCCGGCCCTCGTCCGGGCGGAAGGCTGCCTCTCGGTGCCGGGCGCCCGCCACGAGCTGGCCCGCGCCGCCCGCGCCGTCGTCCGGGGCAGCGACAAGGACGGCAACCCGGTCGTCGTGGAAGGCACCGGCTTCTTCGCCCGCTGCCTCCAGCACGAAACCGACCACCTCGACGGCACCCTCTACACCGACCGCCTGACCCCCGACCAGCGCGCCCGCTGCCTGGCGGACATGGCCGAGAACGCCGAGGCCGTCCGCGCCGCCCGCCTGACCCGCGCCCGACTCCTGAACCGCTGACCGCGACAGGCGGGCTCGGAGGGGCGGGGGAGGCC
>NZ_RPSE01000084.1:0-19993 GCF_003949955.1 Streptomyces sp. WAC05292 | reverse complement strand
CTCAGGAAGAGGACCCGTACACCGATGACCGCCGCCACCCGCACGGAACACGACCTGCTCGGGGACCGCGACGTCCCCGCGGACGCCTACTGGGGCGTCCACACCCTGCGCGCCACCGAGAACTTCCCCATCACCGGCACCCCCATCTCCGCGCACCCGCACCTCATCGACGCCCTCGCCGCCGTGAAGGAGGCCGCCGCCCTGGCCAACGAGGAACTCGGCCTGCTGGAGCCCGCGAAGGCCGCCGCGATCGTCGCGGCCTGCCGGGAGATCCGCGGAGGGAAGCTGCACGACCAGTTCGTCGTCGACGTCATCCAGGGCGGCGCCGGCACCTCGACGAACATGAACGCCAACGAGGTCGTCGCCAACCGGGCCCTGGAACTGATGGGCCGTACGAAGGGCGCGTACGGGCACCTGCACCCCAACGAGGACGTCAACCTCGGCCAGTCCACCAACGACGTCTACCCGACCGCCGTACGCATCGCCACCGCCTACGCGGTGCACGGCCTGCTCGACGCCATGGCCGTCCTCCAGGAGGCCTTCGCCCGCAAGGCCGTCGAGTTCCGCGACGTCCTGAAGATGGGACGCACCCAGCTCCAGGACGCCGTGCCGATGACGCTCGGGCAGGAGTTCTCGGCCTTCGCCGTCATGCTCGACGAGGACCGCAGCCGCCTCGCGGAAGCCGTGCAGCTGATCCACGAGATCAACCTCGGCGCCACCGCCATCGGCACCGGCCTCAACGCTCCCGCCGGATACGCCGAAGCGGCCCGCCGCCACCTCGCCGGCATCACCGGACTTCCCCTGGTCACCGCGGCCGACCTGGTCGAAGCCACGCAGGACTGCGGCGCGTTCGTCCAGATGTCGGGCGTCCTCAAGCGCATAGCCGTCAAGCTCTCGAAGACGTGCAACGACCTGCGCCTGCTCTCCTCCGGGCCGCGCGCCGGCCTCGGCGAGATCAACCTGCCGCCGGTGCAGGCCGGATCCAGCATCATGCCCGGCAAGGTCAACCCGGTGATCCCCGAGGTCGTCAACCAGGTGGCCTTCGAAGTCATCGGCAACGACATCGCCATCACGATGGCCGCAGAAGCAGGACAGCTCCAGCTCAACGCCTTCGAGCCGATCATCCTGCACTCGCTGTCGCAGTCCCTCACCCACCTGCGCGCGGCCTGCCTCACCCTCGCGGAGCGCTGCGTGGCCGGCATCACCGCCAACACGGAGGTGCTGCGTGCGGCCGTCGAGAACTCGATCGGCCTGGTGACCGCCCTGAACCCGCACATCGGATACACCGCCGCCACCGACATCGCCAAGGAGGCCCTCGCAACCGGCCGCGGCGTGGCCGAGCTCGTCCTGGAGAGGAACCTGCTCCCGGCCGAGAAGCTCGCCGCCCTCCTGCGCCCCGAGGCACTCGCCGGACCACGCGCAGGCATCGCCTGAGCAGGGCGCACCGGAGCCCGCAGAGGACGCTCGGCCAGCGCGGAGCCTCGGCGCGCTGCGGTCGGTTCAGCCGGCCAGGGCCTCCCCTGCCAGCGTCCCCAGCCCCGCGAGCACAGCCACCCCGTGGACGACCACCCCGGTGGCCGCCGCTGCCTGCACCAGGGTGCGGGGCCACCCGGTCAGGGCCGAGTCGTCTCTTCGCATGCACGCGTACCACGTCCAGGCCAGACCGCACGCCGAAACAAGAGTGATCGTGCCGACGTCCACGGTGTCGCGGGACTGGGCGATGACGGTCCACCCCACGGTCAGGAGCACCGGGACGAAGCGCAGCAGCTCCACGAGCGCCCTGCGGCGGGCCTCGGCCCGTGGCCGAGGGGGCGGGGGAGCGGAGGAGGCCGGCGGGAAGAGGTCCTCCAGGCCGAACTCGAAGGGAGTCTGCTGCCGAGTCGCCCGCTCGTCCTCCGCCCGCGTCAGCCTCGCAACCGCCTCCCGCATGGCGGACGCGTCGGGAAAGCGGTCACCGGGGTCCTTCGCCAGGGCTCGGGCGAGCAGCGACTCGACGGCTTTCGGAACGGAGATGCCCGTCGAGGCCAGGGTCGGCGGCGGGGTGTGGAGGTGGGCATAGCCGACGGACCAGGCGGAGTCCGCGTCGAACGGCACCCGGCCTGACACCATGCGGAAGAGCAGGACGCCCACCGCGTAGAGGTCGGAGCGGCCGTCGAGGTCCCGCCGCCCCTCCACCTGCTCGGGGGACATGTAGTGCGGTGTGCCGAGCACGGCACCGGTACCGGTGAGGACGGTGCGGCCCGCTACGGCGGCGATCCCGAAGTCGGCGACCTTCGCCGTGCCGTCCTCGGCCAGCAGGACGTTGGCCGGCTTGATGTCTCTGTGCACCACGCCCCGTGCATGGGCCGCGGCCAGGGCTGCGAGGATCTGCACGGCGAGCGTGAGCGCCTCGGCAAGCGGCAGCCTGCCCCGTTCGTCCAGCAGGTCCGCGAGGGAGCGGCCGGCCACCAGTTCCATGACGAGGTACGGGACCGGTCGGCCGCTGCCTGCCCGCCGCTCCTCGCCGGTGTCATGGACGGCAACGATGTTCGGGTGGCTCAGCCCGGCCATGGTCTGGGCCTCGCGCCGGAACCGGGTGGCCCAGCCTGGGTCGTACGTCAGGTCGTGCCGCATTGCCTTGAGCGCGACGAAGCGGCCGAGCCGCTCGTCGCGGGCGCGAAAAACCTGTGCCATGCCCCCGGTGCCGATCAACTCCGCGATCCGGTAGCGTCCTTGGGCCACCGTCGACCCCGCCTGGAAGAGTTCCCCCATGGGCGGGATGGTAGGCCAGGGCGTCCCAGGAGGCACTCCTCGGAACCGGCCAGGGCGTCCCCGCCCGCCCGGCACGGGAGCCGGGCTGCCGCTGGCGGCCGGGGCGGGCGGCGTTGTCAGTGCCCTGCGGCATGATCCTCTGCATGACGACTCTCCACGCCGATGAGGCGCTGTTCAGCATGTCCGGCCGCCCCGCGTACGAGGCCGCGCTCGAGCGGCTGCGCGCGGCCTCGCTGGCGTACTACGGCGACGGCGACAGCCCCCTGGACGACGCCGCCTACGACCGGCTGCGGCTGGCGGTACTGGCCTGGGAGCGGGAGCACCCGGCGGAGGCCGCCGAGGATTCCCCCACCGGGCTGGTCGCGGACGGTGCGGCGCCGACCGGTGACGTCGCGCACACCACCCGCCTGCTGAGCCTGGACAACGTCTTCGACGCCGACGGTCTGGCCGCGTGGGGGGCTTCCCTCGAGCGGCGGCTGGGCCGAGCGCCGGCGGGCGGGTTCACCGTCGAGCCGAAGATCGACGGGGCGGCCGTGGCCGCCCGCTACCGCGGGGGCCGGCTGGTCCAGGTCATCACCCGCGGCGACGGTTCCCTCGGCGAGGACGTCAGCCATGTCATCGGCCGGATGGACGGCCTGCCCGAGCAGCTCTCAGTACCGGTCACCGTCGAGGTGCGGGGCGAGGTGGCCTTCACGCAGGAGCAGTTCGAGACGGCGAACGAGGTCCGCACCGCACACGGCGCGCCGGTCTTCGCCAACCCCCGCAACGGCGCCGCGGGCACGCTGCGGGCCAAGGAACGCCCGTACCGGCTCCGTATGACGTTCTGGGCCTACGGGGCGGTGGAGCTGGACGGAGAGGCGTTCCTGCCGGCCGGGGGCACGCACGCACAGGTGCTGGAGGCCGTGGCCGCCGCCGGGGTGCGTACGACGGCCGACTCCGCTGCCGGGCTGCACCTGGTGGCGGACCTCGCCCAGGCGCAGCAGCGCATCGACGCCGTCGCGGCGATGCGGGCGGAGCTGCCCGTCGGCATCGACGGTGTGGTGGTCAAGCTGAACGACACCGCCGAGCAGCGGTCGGCGGGCGTGGGGACCCGGTTCCCGTACTGGGCGATCGCCGTCAAGCTGCCCGCGGTGGAGCGGCAGACGGTCCTGGAGGGGGTGGAGTGGGAAGTCGGCCGCACGGGGGTGCTCGCGCCGACCGCGATCCTGAGGCCCGTGCAACTCGACGGCTCCACCGTCACCCGGGCGACCCTGCACAATCCCGCCGACATCCGCCGCCGCGACCTGCACCTCGGCGACACCGTGACGGTGTACAAGGCCGGCGACATCATCCCGCGCGTCCAGGCGGCCGTACCGGCGCTGCGTCCGGCCGGGGCGCGGCCGGTGCCCTTGCCGGAGGTGTGCCCCAACTGCGGCGGCGGGATCAGCAAGGCGCAGGAGCGGTGGCGGTGCGCCAAGGGCACCGCGTGCGCGCTGCCCGCGCTGATCGGGTACGCCGCCGGGCGCGAGATGCTCGACATCGACGGGCTCGGCAGGACGTACGTGGCGGCCCTGGTCGACTCCGGCGACGTCACCGACGTCGCGGACCTGTTCACGCTCACCGTCGAGCAGCTGACCGCGGCGTCCGGCAGTGCCAAGCGGGGCGCCAAGCTCGCCGAGCAGATCGCGTCCGCCAAGTCCCTTCCCCTCAGCCGCGTGTTCTGCGCACTGGGCGTACTCGGCACCGGGCGCAGCATGTCCCGCCGGATCGCCCGGCACTTCCGCACGATGGACGCGATCCGCGGTGCGGACGCGGCCGCGCTGCAGGAGGTCGAGGGCATCGGTCCGGAGAAGGCGCCGGTGATCGTCGAGCAGGTTGCCGCACTGGCTCCGGTCATCGACAAGCTGATCGCGGCCGGGGTCAACATGACCGAGCCGACCGTGCCGACGGCACCCGCCGGATCGACCGGCTCGACGGCCGGGCCGACTCCGGAGGACGGCCCGCTGACCGGCAAGGTCGTCGTGGTCACCGGGAAGATGACCGGACCGCTGGAGGCATACGGCCGGTCCGAGATGAACAGCCTGATCGAGCGGGCCGGCGGGCGAGCCGGCAGCAGTGTGAGTTCCAGGACGTCCATCCTGGTCGCCGCCCCGTCGGCGAACGGCAAACCGAGCTCCAAGGCGGTCAAGGCCGCCGAGCTCGGCGTGGAGGTCCTCACCCCGGAGGCCTTCGCCGAGCTGGCCACGGCATACCTGACCTGACGGACGCCCGGGGGCCGGCCACCCCGGCCGCCGCCCGAAAACCGGCCCCTTCCGACCCCGCACCCCTTCGCCGGCTCCGGCGCAGGGGAGCGCGGGATCCTGTCCGCGGCGGTGGCTGGCCTGAGCAAACCGGGCCGGGGCCTGTCCGGTCGCGTTACGCCATGTGGCGCCACGTGCGACGCATCAGACGCTGAGCAGGAAGGGTGAGCCGAACGATCGGATTGCGCGGGCCGCAAAACCTCTCAAAGAACCGTGGACGCCGATGAAGTCCGTAGCGGAGGCCGTGCGCCTGGATCTCGGTGTCGGGGGGAGGCCAGGCGCCGGCGGCCCGGAGCGCATCGGCCCGCGTCCCGGCTCAGCCCAGAGTGAAGAGGAAGTTGACGGAGTTGTAGTAGTTGGGGAGCTGTACCAGGTCCGAGCCACGGCGCGGAGGATCTGCCTTCGGCCAGTTCCGCGGACCCAGCAGGTGGTCCGCGTAGTCACTCTGCGGTACCGGTGGCACGAACCAGAGACGGAAGGCGCCGGACAGCCCGGCCGGTTCGGGCTTCCACAGCTGTGTTGCACGCCCGCCGCCGGAGCAGCAGGGGCGCAGGGCGACATCGACGACGTTTCCGCCGGTGGTGGTTCCGTCGAGGCAGGTACCGGTGCCGGTGTTCCGGAACTGGAAGGTGTCCTGGCCGGCGGGGAGGCGCTGCCAGCGCTGGGAGGCGTCACCGGTGCACGGCTGGAGCTGCAGCGACCCCTGGAAGCCGGCGCCTGCCCATCCGACGCACAGCCCGGATTCGGCATGGACCAAGGGCAGGCCGGGGGCCGCGGGGTTCGGCGAAGGCGGCGCGGAGGTCGGGGTGGGGGAGTCGGAGACCTGCGGCGCCACGGCCGACAGCGGGGTGCCGATGGACAGTATCGATGACTGTGCGTCAGCCCGGGGCGAGAACGGATGGGGGTTCGGCTCACGCTCGGGATTCTGGATCCCTTCCGCGGGCGGCGGTGCAGCCCCCTCGGGTCGCCCGTCCGCCGGCAGCAGGGTGAACGCGGCCAATGCCGTCCCCGCGACGGCCGCCGCCGCGGTCCACTTCCCCGCTCCCAACCTCGCCGCGGCCGACTTGAACCCCACGATCTTGCCCGCTGCCAGGGCGTGCCCGCCGTGCGCGCCGGCGGACAGCGTCCAGGAGACGGGATGCCACAGCAGGATGCCGGCCGGCAGCAGCGCGCCCAGACGGCTGTTGACTGCTCGAAGGTCACGCTCGGCCCGTCGACAGGCGTCGCACGCCCGCAGATGCCGCCCCAGGTCACGGGTGACGCGCTTGCCGGGCCTGCGGAGCGCGGCGGCCAGCAGGCCGCCGTAGTGCCGGCACTCGTCGCTCGCGCCCTCGTCCAGGTGGGCGCACAGATACGCCTCGCGCAGGCCCTCCCGGGCGCGCGCCGCCAGGGAACCGACGCCCCCGGCCGAAATCCCCAGGCGCCGGGCGGTCTCCGCCGCGGGCTCGCCTTCGACGACCACGTGCCACAGCACCGCCTGCCAGCGCTCCGGCAGCGACCGGTACGCCCGCAGGACCAGCGATCCTTCCTCGGCCCCCAGCACGGCGTCCTCGACGCCGTGATCGCCGGGCAGGCCGGCTGCCCACGCGTCGAAGTCGTCCGACAGCTGAGTGCGGGCACCGCTGCGTGCCCAGTCGGTCGCCACCCGGCGCACACAGGTCAGCAGGTACGGCCGCCACGCGTACTCGGGGCCGGCCCCCCAGGCGACCGCCCGGTAGGTCCGGGCGAACGCCTCGGCCGCGAGGTCGCCGGCGGTGGCCAGGTCCCGGCAGCACGTGCGGGCGTACGCGAGTACGGCGTCGTGGTGACGGGCGAACACCTCGCCCATCACGTCCCCGACATCGGCATCCGAATCCGATCCGCGCTCCCTGAGCAGCGCGCAGAGCTGCGCATCGCTCAGGGCGTGGAGGTCCTGCCGACGGGCCGTTCCCGATGTGCTCAACCTTGCTCCCGTTGCTTGCTGATGGCCGGCACGGCTGATGCCAGGCAGGTGGGCGTGGGTGGGGTGCGACGCTGCGCCCGGCCGGAATTCGCGCAAGTGTGCACGCTTCGAGGGCCTGTAGGCAACCGGCCGTAGCGCCGCCGACCTGCCCTGACGCGACTTCGGCAAAGCCCTGGCAAAGTCGCGGGACCACTCCCCGCCCTCGCCGTCTCGTACGCACCGACAACTTGTCAGGAGGCGCGAATGCGGTACCACGGGAACACGATCAATGCGCTCGGCGGAGCAGGGAGTCAACCCCGCCACAGCGATGCCATTCCGCGCGCATCGCGGGCCTGCCGCACCCGCCTCCTGGCCATGCCCCTAGCCACCGACGGCCCCGCACGGGAGCGCTTGGTCAGCCGGCCGGCAGGCGCCCCGTGAGCTCCTGCCACCTCTGGCGTGCGGCCTTCAGACGGGCCAGTGCGGCTGCTTGTTCCGGATCGAGACGCCGCTCCCGCGCCACCCGCTGGATTTCGGCGCGAACGCTGTCCTGGTGCGCGGTGTCTGCTTCGGCCTCGGCGAGGCGCGCCCGTGCCGCCTTGATCCGGTCGGCCTGTGTGCCCAGGAAGGCCTTCTCGCGCAGCACGCTGTTCTCGATGAGCGCCACGAAGGCGTGAACGGCGTTCTCCTCGTACTCCTCACGCGACAACGGGACATGGTGAATCCGGCCGTCGGCTTCCCACCACCGTCAGGTGGTGGCTCTTCGACCCTTCACGGATCCCTACCCTCAGGCCTCCCAGCGGAACGATGAGATCGTCGCCGGCGGCGAGCGTGTGCCTTCGCACCACGAGGCAGCCGAGCTCGCCCTCGATCGGACCGCTCCCCGGGTCCTCGGCCTCGCGCAGCGCGGCCTGGGCCAGGGCGACACTCCGCAGGTGCGCGGCCCGTGCGGAATCCAGGCGGACTTCAAGGGCCGTCCGCCGGCCCCAGTCCCGCACGGCACGCCACGCGAGCTCGCGCCGCGCCCGGGCCAGGCCGGTGCGTTCGGCCGCGTAGGCGGGGCTGAAGGCGAAACCCCAACCGCCGGGGTAGCGATACCTCCGCCAGCCCACCGAGGTCGCGATCACGATCAGCCCCCGCAGCCCCCACCGCACGATCTCCATCGCCTCGTCGCCTTTCCGGCCGACAGCCGCTGTGAACCCCCTACTTGTAGCGGTGCGCGACCAGGCGTGTGGACGGGTCACGCCAAAAGCCTTCCGAGCATGTATGTCCGCTCCTACCACGCCCAGGAGAAGCCGGGCAGGGCCCTTCGCAGCGTGGCGAGCCGCGCCCAGGTGTCTACGGTCGCCACCAGCAGGACTCGGAAAGGGCTGTTGTTGCTCAGACGCCGAGACTTCGGATGGTCGCCTTCACCAGGCGGTTGCCTCGGGGCGCGTACCAGGAGGTGTACGACGACAGCTCGGTGACGGCGGAGCCCAGCCATTCGGGATCGCCGAGCCTGTACAGCTCCTTCGCGTCGCTGAGCTGGTCGAACAGGGCTTGGAGGACGATGACGTGGCCGGCTGCGTACCGGCGTTCGTGGTGCGTGTACCGCACGGACCAGCGCTCGTACGGATGCCGCAGGTTGCCCTGCAGGGAGCATCCGTCGCGGCCCCAGTCGGCGTTCTTGGCAGCGGCAACGAAGCCCGCGGCGGGACTGGTCTGCCACTTTCGGTAGGCGACTCTCACCCCGAGGTTCACGAACTGTCCCCACTTGATGGCGGTCAGGGGCGCCGTCTCCCCGCGTCGGCGATGCTCCAAGCCCTCAGGCGTGAGCACGATGGACAGGCCCGCCTCCCGTGTCGGGTCCCCGATCACCCACCGTTCCCCGACCAGCTCCAGCGGCCCCAAGCGCGGTGCCATGACAGTCCCCCTCGTTTTTGCGGTCATCCAACGAAGAATGTAATCGACACAGGGCAGGGGCTCACGGGCAGGGAACTGCAACTCGATCTCCAACCCGGTTCGCCGAACCGCGCGTTGCACTCGAACACCGGGTTCGGCATTCGCCGTACGCATAAGCGGCCTCCGTCTGGAACATGAGCCCCGACCATGGAACACACACGTCCAGCGCGAAGACCGTGAGGTGCTTCACTGCATCACGATGCCCGGCGCGAGCCGTTGGCGAATCCTTCACGCCTCCGGGCGCGTTCGTATTCGTGTCTGACCGCCGTCCGGACGCGCCGTTCAAGCCTGCGGTTGCAGTCTCGGGCGCGGACGGACGGTGAGACCGCTGCCCGAGCTGTCGCCGGTGGGCGAACACCCCGGCCGGCACGGAGGGCTCCACGCCGCGCTCGCGCTGCCAGGCGACGACGACCGGCACCGTGCGGTCATACAGCGCACTCGGCTGTTCGCCCGCCGTCCGGCCCTTCGCCGGACAGTGCGCGCACCTCGGCATCGACATCGACTCGCTTCACCTCGGCCCCGCGAGCCAGTCTTCAGGCCGCTCACCGGCTCGTGGCCTGTGCGAGGCATCCACCCGGCCGTGCTCCAGTATGTCGGCAGCTTCGCGCTCTACACCGGCGGCGGCCCGGTGTGGGCCATGGGCGAGGGCGTCGCCCGGCTCGTCATACGAAAGGCCGCAGCATGGTGTCGTATGCCGTGGACGACAGCCCGCTGGATGCCTCGGCACCACGGTCACAGTGCGTGTGCTGTTTCCAGCCACCTGGCGGGGGGTGTATCCGACGATCGCCGGATGGCCGGCGGAATGCCCGCGCTCCCAGGCTGGTGGCATGACACAGCGTGCGCAGGAGCAGGAGCCCGGCACTTGCGCCCGGCCGCCGGCCGGAGCAGGTGGCCGTGGGAACGCCAGGCGGCGCAGGAGCGCGCTCTGGGAGTTCTTCGGCATGGCGTTGGCGGCGATCAGCCTCTGTACGGCTGTCGTCAGCCCCGGCCTGCGCGATGCCGTTGCGTACACACTCGCCGCGATGGCCGTCGAGCTGACCGGCTGAGCCCGGCGCCGCGGCCCCGAGCGGGGACCGATGCCGCCGCCGACGGCGTCTCATCGGCCGCCTCCTGCGGCTGGGCCTTCCGGCGATGGGCCGCGTGCAGCCGGGCGACCTCATGTCACGAGTGACCCCACGCTGCTGCGTGCCGTCAGTACCCAGGCCGTGGTCACCGCCGCGACCGGGGCGCTCACGCTGATCGCAGCGGTCGTCGTGATGACATGCTGGAGTGAGGGCCCGGGAGTGGAGTGGGAGCCGTCGGGGGGCACCACTCACCGAGTGTCGCCAGGCGGCGGCCCCACCACGTGGATCCGGCCGTCAGGACCGGGACCGCGCTACCTACGAGACCTACCCGGAAGGCAGGTGCGTCTCATGCGCACGTCGACCCGTATCGCCGGTGCCCTCAGCGGCCTGACCCTCACCCTCGGTGGTGCGGTCCTCGCAGCTCCTGCGGTCCAGGCGGACATCCCCGCCTGCACAAAGATGGCCGAACTCGCCGGTGCCACCGATTCCGCCTCCGTCACAGCGGCCTGTAGCCGTGGTGTGTCCGGAGACCTGCAGAATTGTGTGACCGGGCTGACCGGGGCCGGAGTGGCGGGCGGCGCCGCGACCGGTGCCTGCCGGGCGGCGGCCCAGGAACCGCGTTAGCGGACGGCGCGGGGCAGCCGTCCGCCGGTAGCGTAGAGGTCGTCGACGTCATGCCTCTCAGTGCCCGGGCGGTCACCGTTCGAGCGTGGCGCCCGGCCTTGCCTCGCGGGCGCCGCGCGGCGCGCCCATGCTGAGTTGGAGGGGCCCGTCGTCTTGCGACTCGTCCCTCTCCGAAGGCCGAACGAAGGCGCCCTAGAGGAGGAGGAAGTCATGCGCATGAGGAGAATCGTGGGCCTCGCCCTGGCCGCGGCGACCCTTGCCGGCATCAGCGCCGTCGGCGCTGTCAGCGCTGGCGCCGCCTCGTCTCCGACCATCTCCAGAGACGACTGCACGGCTGCCGACGGACAGGTCGTTGCACGACCCTACGCCGGCTATGTGTGCGCGCTGCCTGACGGGACCACAGAGACGATCACCTGACCGGTCGCCGCACGGCTGGGCAACCAGCCCGGCCGGTGCACCCGGCGATGGGCGGAGTGACGCACCGGTCCGCCGTCCGGGGATCGCCTGCGCCCGTCTCGACACCGCGGCATACAGCGACCGGCGAGTTCGGCCGCGCCGAGGCGGGGCTTCGCCGTGCCGTGACTCCGTCTTCGGCTGGCTGCAGGCGCTGTTCGCCGTGGCTCCTACCTACGCGACTGCCAAGGGCTCGTGGCAGACGGCAATGGAGTACGGGCGCTGCTCACCGAGATCCACTCCAGCACACGGCACACCATGGAACCGTAAGGACGTGTACACCGGCAGTCGCCGCACCCGCTGACCGACGCGGCGGGTCGCTGGCGCTCGATCGGGAGCGGGTCGGGGGTAGCCCGCGCCGAAAGGGCGTGCGCGGGCCAGGCCCGGTGCCCGGATTTCCGGGGGCAGTACCACCGGGCCGCCCGGTCCTCCCGGAGACGACAAGGGGGCGCCGTCCCCGCGGAAGTCCGCGAGGACGGCGCCCTTCGTCAGTACGTAGCCCGGTTCAGCTCACGGGACCATCTTCGAGCCGAGCTCGCCCGGCTTCTTCGGCACCCAGGGCGCCACGGCGGTGGCCTCGCCGGGGTCCGGTTCGGTCATGCGCACCCGAAAGACGCCTTTGCCGTTCATGTTCACGGGCAGGATGTAGATCTCCTTGATCTGGCCGGTGTCGTGCAGGTAGAGCACGACGGTCTGGCGGTAGGAGCCCTCGTCGTAGAACTCCGCGGTGACCTTCCCGCCGGCGCCCTTTCGGAAGGCGGCGATTCAGTTCTCGGCGGTCTTCTCGGTCGTGCCCCGGTCCTTGCCGGGGTCGGCCAGGGCCGCCAGCCCGTCGGCGTCCCCGTCTGCGATCCGCCACACCACCTGCTGGGTGATCCCCAGAGTCCCCGTGGACGGATACCCGATCACAGCGAGCGGCGGGTGGCTGCTGTAGTCCCCGGCGTACTGCAGTTCTTCGGGACTGGCGTCCGCCGAGCAGCCGGTCAGCACACCGAGGGCAAGGGCGGCGCCGAACACGGCCCGCAGAACCGATCCGGGCGTCACCGGGACCTCGGCCTCAAAGCGGCGACCGCCACGATCTTCCCCTTGTTCCGGGCGAGGATGTCCGGCAGGGTGCTGAGCGGCGCGTACCCGTGCTGGGCGATCTTCACCGTGCCTCCCTGGATGCCCCGCACCACGGCTGTGTGGTTGTAGACGCGGTCCCCCCTGTACTGGAAGAACAGTATGTCCCCGGGACGCAGGTCGTACGAACGGTTGACGTAGCCCGGCTGGCGGTAGTTGAACATGTGGACGAACAGGTTCTGGGCCGCGGACCAGGTGTAGCTGTTCTTCTTCCACGACGTCCACGTGTTCTTCTTCCACCATGCGCGGTCTTGGAAGAACGCCCAGTCGCGCATCTTCATGCCACCGCCGTAGTACAGCGACTTCGACACGAAGTTGGCGCAGTCGTTCCCCCAGAACTCCGGCTTGTCGTACGCGTGGCTGAGGGCCCAGCTCGCGGTGCCCGAGCCGTTGACGTAGGAGGCCGTATGGACGCCGGCCTCGGGCTCACCCGGCAGGGGGAAGCCGTCTGTGCCAAGTGCAATGGTTTCCACGCCGGACGGCACACTCGGGACGTCGGCCGGGGTGGCGGCCACCTGGGATCCCGCTGCGGCCGTGGTGGAGAGGGTCTGCCCCGACTCGATGTCGTCGGCCTCGCTCTCCAGCTTTGCGGCACCCGCGACGATGTTGAACACGAAGCGCCTGTAGCCGGAGTTTTCGGCCACCTCGTCGACGCCGTTGATCCGCGTGGTCACCGTCTGGACGACGGTGCTCCGCACCAGCACTTGGCCTGCCGCGCCGTTCAAGACCGTGGTGTCCTTCAGGGCCGACGAGGCTCCGATGTAGGCGTGGCTTTGCGTCGCCAGGGCCTCGCGCGTTCCGACGACGGGGTCTTCCTGCACACCGAGCAGGTCTCTGAAAACGTCCGCGTGCGGCGATTCGGCGGCCGCGTCCTCAGCGGTGAGGCTCACTCCGGTCGTGATCTTGTTGCGGGCGCTCAGGTAGGCCTGGACGTAGTCCTTGTAGCGCGCGGCGCCGCCGGTCACTGCGGAGCCCCGGACCAGCGCGCTCCGTGACACCGGGCCGCTGCCCACAGCGTTCTTCGCCGTTACGGCGACCCGGTAGGAAAGCGTGTTGTCCAGGCCGGTGAAGACGGCGCGTGGTATCGCGCCTTCCGAAGTGGCGACCACCGTGCCGTCGCTCTTCTCCGCCTTCGCCACGTACGTGACATCGCTGTTCGCGCCGCCATCCGTGGGCGGGTTCCAGGTGGCGAGCAGGCCCGAGTCGCCCGGGGTCGGTACGACGTCCGTGACCGCCCCCGGGGCGGTCGGCGGCAGGTACTCGATGATCAGCCTGGGCCGATTGGCGACCTCCGTCGCCGCACCGGAGTGGTACTTCGCCGCGGCCTCGGTGCCGGCGACCGTGAGGGCCATGCCCTCGTTGGTGCTGCGATCAGTCCAGGACTGCACCAGGATGCCGAAGTCGACCTCCGGCAGGGCCGTGTCCAGGACATAGGCATCAGTGCCGGCCGCGTTGAGGAGTTCCTTGCCGCTCTGTGCCGGGGTCCACGCAGAGGACAGCTCGTACACGCCGGGCTTCTGCGGCAGGCACTGCGTGGTGCAGTCGGACCTGGTCAGAGCCAGCTTCGCGGAGGTGACGCGGGCTCCCGGCGGCAGGGCCGAGAGGTTCGCCTTCAGGTGGGTGGCCCACAGGTGGCCGCCGGCCGTCCCGACCCGCAGTTCGCCGGCCGGCGAAGTGGCGCACCCGGCCGTGTCGCAGTCGGTGGCGGTCGACACGGCCGTGAGCGCTGTGTCGGTGAGCACCAGGGGCTGGGAGGCGGGCATGGGGGGCAGGGCCGTGACGCGTACCGTCATGTTCTGCTCGGCCGACCAGGGCGAGCAGCCGACGCTGTCGCAGGCTCGTACGGACCAGCGGTACGTGGCACCATCCGTTAGCTTGCCCTCCGGGATGCCCAGGGCGGCCCGGCTGCCGCTCTCCGCTCCGACGGCAGGCAGCGGAAGGCCGGGGATCGGGTTCCCGGCTGTGTCCTTGAGGGAGAACTCGGCGTTCACACGGGTCTGCGCGGGGGACGAGACGACCGCGGAGAGGATGGGCGTCAGGGTCTGCTGGCCGCCGGCCTGCAGGTCGCGGGGTGCGTCGGGCAGGGGGCTCACGGTGAAGGTGGTCCAGTTGGACCAGGGGGACCAGCTGTTGCTGTAGTGCGTGCCGTCGTAGGGCGAGGTGCGGAAGCGGTACATGCGCCCGTGCTGGAGCACGCCCGCCGGTACGACGACGGAGGCGGGGGTGCCGGCCGGGACGAACGGCGAGACCAGGGTGTTGCCGACCTGGGTGTTGGTGGCGGCGTCGAAGATTTGGAAGGTGCCGTTGACCGTGTCACCGTCCTGGTCCGCGAACGTGTCGCGCAGGGTGGGCGTCGTCGTCTCGACACGCCAGGCGGGGGTCTTGTCCTGGACGAACGGAGGGCCGGCCTCCTGCTTGGTGCCGGTCTGCGGACGGTAGTTGTACGTCACCGTCAGCGTCGGCGGGTTGGAGGCGGCGTTCGCGGAGTTGACGCGCTTCCACTGCCCGATGACCGACTCCGACGCGGCCCGCAGGCCCATGCTGGACAGCGGGGCCTTCGCGGACGCCCATGTCTGGACGAGGGTGGTCACGTCGGCGTTGATCCAGCCATCCGGTGCGGAGCTGCAGCCGGGGTTGCCACGGGTTTCGGTGGAGGTGGCGTACTTGGTGCCCATGGCGGGCTGGTTGGTCCAGCGCGAAGCGGTGCTCGGGGTGCCCGAGTCCCAGACCTCCCACGGCTGCGCCTCGCAGCCGGTGTTTCCCGAGTGGAAGTTCCACAGGGACAGCTTGGCGTCGGAGACGAGCGCGTCCGCGATCGGCGCGGTGTTCCATGTGATGAAGGACCGCGCGGTGCGGAAGGTGCCGTTCGCGTTCTTGGTGCCGGGGTTGCCGAGGTCGAGCTCGGTGTCACCGGACCAGTCGACGGTCTCACCTTGCTGGACGTAGGTGTCGAAGACGTTGCCCAGCGCGGAGGTGGAGGGGTCCACGGTCACCGGGTACTTGGTAGCCGGGTCCGCCAGGAATTTCGGGTCCGGTGTGACGACCAGGTCGACCGTGCCCTTGCTCTGGACGACCTTCATGGCCACCGGCACCTTGCGGGTGTGCTCACCGGAGACCGGATCGACGGTGGAGTCCCACATCACCGGAGCAGGCATGACCGCGGTTTTCTTGCTCTTGCGGTCGGTGAACTGCACGCTGCCGTCGGCCTGCTGCTCCACCTTCAGGCCCTTGGCCACCAAGGGCAGGGTGTAGGAGTAGTTCTCGCCGGCCGGCCGCTGCTTCAGTTCGACGAACTGTTCGAAGCCGCCGCGCGTGGCCTCGATGACGACGTCACCGCCGGGGACGGCGTTTGTGTACTCGGCGCGTGCACCGTCCAGCTTCGGGGACGGTAGGGCGCCCTTCCACTTGAGGGTGATCTGCTGGTCGCCTTCGCCCAGGGTGACGAGGTCGGTGTTGATGTAGTTGACCGACGTAGCTGCCTGCGGCGCAGCCTTGGCCATCCGCGGAAGGGTGCCGGCGGCCAGCTTCAGGCCCTGTGGGTGGGCCTTGGACGCCACGGACCCGTCCGGGCCGTGTCCCAGGGTCACGTCGACGGCACGCCAGCCGCGTGGCCGCTGGTCATCGAAGCGGGGGTGTAATGCCGCGGGCCCGGAGGATGCGCCGGTAACTGTCGTAGTCGTAGCCGCAGTCGGCAAACAGCCGACCCGGCCGATGTCGCGGTCGTCCCCGGAGTCCTCGGACGCGAGGGATCGCCTCCAGCAGCGGCGTCAGCTGAGTGACGTCATGCCTGTTTCCACCGGTCAGAGTCACGGCGAGGGGTGTGCCGTCCGGTCGATGATCAGGTGGTGCCTGCTGCCCGGCCGCGCGCGGTCGACCGGCGAAGGTCCGGTGTGAGCCCGCCTTTCAGGGCACTGATGTGTGAGCCGTCGATCGCGGCGTCGTCCCTGGCCAGCAGACCTGCCTTGCGCAGCTCGGCCAGGAGCACCTCGCGCAGGCGGGGCCAGACGTCGGCCTCGGTCCAGTCCCGTAGGCGCTGCCAGGCCGTCACCCCGCTGCAGCCGGTCCGCTCGGCCGGAACGTATCTCCAGCTCACGTTCTTGCGCAGCACGTACACGCTGCCCCGCAGGGCCGCACGACCGTCCGCCGGCAGGCGCCCGGGATACCGATGACGCCGCGACGGCCGGGGCGGCAGCAGCGGAGCGATGCGTTCCCACAGGCCATCAGGCACAAGATCATCCGGCACCCGCACCACTCTGCAATGCAGCCGACTGTGTGCCCCTGTCAGTGCCGAGCGCTAACGTCGGCGCGGTGACGAGCACACGGTTCGAGGACTCAGGTGATCCTGGCGATTGCCAGATATGCGACGACTTCATCCACGAGGGTGAGCGGTACAGCAAGACCCTGTGCCTGAAGTGCGGCCCAGCCGAGGCCCAGGCGCGGCGATACCAGCTCACCTTGCCGCGAGTGAACGCGATCCTGCGTATTCAGAACGACTACTGTGCGATCTGTGATGAGGGCCCCGGAGACAACGCGGCTGACGGCCCAATCTGGTGGCAGATTGATCACGACCACAAGTGCTGCACGGGGTGCCCGCGCTGCGTTCGCGGCCTGCTGTGCCGCCCCTGCAACGTGGACCTCGGCCGCTACGAGGACAAGCTGCGGCGCGGTCGCTTGCGGGGGTGGAACGTGCAGAGAGTCGACGACTACCTTGCAGATCCGCCGGCACAACGCCCCGAGGCGCGGAAGCTCCACTCCGACGACTTCGGATGGGCTCGCGTCAGGTACACAGCTCTTACGTGGCGGCGCCTTACGTGGAAGGGCTGAGGGGTGTGGCCGCGTCGGCCGGCTCGGCGGCGAGAGGGCCCACGGCGGCCGCCCGTCGGCGGTTCGGGCGAGGACACGGGTGCCCTGCGGCCGGGGTTGTCTGTCAGCCGATCGGCTGACGGGTCTCGGCCCGTACCTTCAGTGCGGTTTCCGCGATGCGGGTGAGGTCGACGGAGTCGGGGGCCTGCTGGGAGATTTCGCCGGTGACCACCCCGATGGAGGCGGCGGTGTTCTCGTCCGCCCAGGCGCACATCGGCAGGGTGGCCTCGGCTCCGCCCTGGCGTGTGGTCAGCACCTGGCAGGACAGTGTGGTGTCGGAGCCGGGAGGCGTGACGTCCCTGGCGGGAACCGTCACTTTTGCGCTCTCGCTCTTTGCCGCGCCGGCCATCATCTTCTTTCGCGACGCCGCGGGGTCCTTGAACTGGCCGTATATTCCGGAGATGACGAGAACGCCGGGCTGGCGCGGTGAGTCTGCCGTATACCGGGCCGCGACGGCCTGGGGGTTGCGGGTCTTGGGGTCGTAGGTGCCGTCGATCACCTGCTTGCCCGCTGTCTGAGACAGATCCTCGTCCAGCTTGTACTGGCCGTTCAGCAGGGTGCCGGGAACAGTGATCTTGTGCTTGGCCTCAGGGAACCCGGCCCCACTTGCGTGGTTTGCGGCCTGGGAAGCGTGCTTCAGTACGAATAGACCCGCCAGGACCGCCACGGCCGTGGACAGGCCTATCCATACGGGCTTGCCGGACCGGCGGGCTTGCGGCTGCGTCCCGATCGGAGGCTGTCCCCAGGCTGCCTGTGCGGGGTAGGGCTGCTGCTGTGTGTAGGGCAGGGGAGGCTGACCGTAGGACTGCTGGCCGTAGGGGTGGGGCTGCTGCGGGGGGCCGTACGGGCCGGATGGGAAAGGCGGAGGTGGCGTGCTCATGCAGCGAACGCTACGTCAGTTTCTTCCGCCAGCCGCGGTCGACGGCGTGGCTTCATTCAGTACCTGTGTCTGAGCCGTTCATGGACATGGCCGTCGGGTGGCCGCCGACTCTGCGTTGAGCGGCTTAGCCTGCGGTCCATGAACCTGGATGCCGAACTGAGTGCTCTTGCTGTCCAAGAAGATCTCCCCGCTGACCTTGTGTGGCGATTGCTCCAGCACCCGCAGGCCCGCCGCTCGGCAGCTCTTCTGCGTAAGGATCTTACGGCGGAGTCGATCGAGGAGGTCATCAGGCTCGGCTCCGCACGTAGTCTCGCGGCCAACTCGCACGTACCGGCGGTGGTCAGGGCCCGCTTGGCGGAGCATCCCGAACCGTCAGTCCGGGCCGCGGTCGCGGCGAGCGTCGTAGACGAGCCGCCTGGCCTTTGGGCGCGCCTGGCGGAGGATGAGGATCCCTCCGTGCGCTCGTTCCTCGCGATGAACGAGCATCTGCCCGCTGAGCTCCTGGCCGTCCTGGCCGAAGACGCTGAGCCGAGTGTGCGGTTGAACGTCGTCCAGTACTGGAGGGATGCACCGGAGCCAGTGCGCCGGGCTCTGCTTACGGACTCCGATCCGAATATCCGGAGGTCTGCCGCTTCGGCGTACTCACCGCCTGCGGACCTGGTGCCCGTTCTCCTTGCCGATCCGGAAACCCGCGCCATCGCCGTCCGCTATGTCGACCCGTCACCGGAGTTGGCCCGCGACCCGGATTCCGGCGTTCGTGAGGCCGTGGCAGCCCATCCGAACCTCTCCGCTGAGCTGCGGGACGTGCTGGCCGCAGACGTGGAAGTCTTCGTCCGCAACAAGATCGCCGCGCGCCCGGACACCCCCTCGGCTCTGCGTGAGAGCCTCGTGGCCACCCTGGCTACTGACGACCCCTTGACCGAGTGGGTTCTCTCCTCCCAGCGAAACACCCACACCTGCCCTCCACAGGCGTCAGCTCCACCCAGGCTCACGCGAAAGCAAGCCGAGGACTTGCTCGCCCGCGCTGGCCTGTAGGCGCACGGCTCCCGCGAGTCCGACCGCGAGCGCCTGTGTGTCGGAGAGCTTGCCTCGTCGGCCGGCGGAGAATCCGGGGCGCCCGGCGCGGGTGAGTCGGCGGCTTGGGGGGCCGATGGCGGCAAGGCGGATCATGGCGGCTGATCGGTGCGGGTGGGTTTCCTGGACGCGGGCGGGGCGGCGGTGGTGTGTGCGTTCGGCGACCCGGCGCGGCGGGGCGATGAGGGTGCGGCTGCCGGGGGTGCGGTGGACGGCCCCGCCGCCGGCCGGCTCGGCACAGCCCTTGAGGCTGCCGCTCTCCCGCCTGCTCACGGCCGGGTGAGGATCTTCGTCAGGCCGTATGCGAAGCGCTCGTCGAAGGAGTCCGCGCCCATGTGCGGGGCGGCCCGGTGGAGGGCGGGGTGGGCTGTCGCGGAGACCGCTGCCGCCAACTGCCCCGCCAACGGCTGCTGGGCGGCGGCCTGTTCCTCCTGGGCCAGTCCGAGGGTGAAGTAGACGATCGTCCAGGCCGTCCAGGCTGCCTCCCGCTCGTCCAGGCCGCCGTCCAGCAGGGCGCCGACGAGGCTGTCCGCGAAGCGGAGGGTGTGCGGCTCTGAGGCGTTGGTGCCGACGACGAGCGCGGCCCCGTCACGGTGGGCGAGCAGCGCGCCGCGATAGCGGTGGGCCAGCTCGCGGGCCCGCTCGTCCCAGGCGTCGGGCAGGCCGCTGAGCGGGATCTCGCCGATGACGGCGTCGGCCATGAGCTCCAGCATCCGCGCCTTGGTCTTGACGTGCCAGAGCACGGTGTTCATCCGTACGCCGAGGCGGTCGGCGACGGCTCGCGTGGACAGTGCCTCCAGCCCCTTCTCGCCGAGCACGTCGAGCGCCGCCCCGATCACCGTCTCGGCGTCCAGGCGTGCGCCGTGTCCCTCCACTTGCTTCTTGGTCATTGACCTAGTGACCTGAGTCGGAGATTCATCGTTAGTTGGGCATGAGTCGTCCGGGTCCGAAGATTGCGCCGTTGTCGGTCAGTGATGCCCAGCGAGCGGTGCTGGAGGGCTGGTTACGCCGCCGTACGACG
>NZ_RPSE01000849.1:0-509 GCF_003949955.1 Streptomyces sp. WAC05292 | reverse complement strand
AAAGGAGGCACGTTCGCGCGTTGGGCGACAGTCAGACGGTCCATGGGAGCAAACATTAGGATGCAGATCCATAGGTCGGAGGGGGGCCCGGCGAACATGAGCTTCGACGTCCATCAGTTCGACCTGTTCGTGCTGATCGGCTCCCTGGTCACGCTCCTGGCGATCCTCGCGGTGCGGATGTCGACGAAGGCCGGGCTCCCGTCGCTGCTGATCTATCTGCTGATGGGCGTCCTGCTCGGTGAGTCGGTGCTCGGGATCCGGTTCGACGACGCCGCGCTCGCGCACGCGGTCGGCTTCGGGGCGCTGGCGCTGATCCTGGCCGAAGGTGGTCTGACGACGTCGTGGAAGGACGTACGTCCCGCCTTCGGCCTCGGGCTGACGCTGGCCACGGTCGCCACGGTCGGCGGCTGTGCCTTCGCGCGGCCCCGAGTGGTGGTGCCGCCGAGCTACTACCCGACGCCCACCTCGACGTCCACCGGCTACAGCACCGACTACCCGACGCCGTCGTA
>NZ_RPSE01000848.1:0-703 GCF_003949955.1 Streptomyces sp. WAC05292 | reverse complement strand
GAATTTAGCTTTTCAAAATTTTTTAGCGGGGGGAGAGCTCCCCCCGTCAGATCATTTTACGATGGTTTTTACACCGTCAGCCGTGCCGATCAGCGCCACATCCGCGCCACGGTTGGCAAATAACCCTACGGTCACGACGCCCGGAATGCCGTTGATCGCATTTTCCAGCGCAATGGCATCGAGGATCTCAAGGCCGTGAACGTCGAGGATCACGTTGCCGTTGTCGGTCACCACACCCTGACGGTATTCCGGACGACCACCCAGCTTCACCAGTTGACGTGCCACGGCACTGCGCGCCATCGGGATCACTTCGACCGGCAGCGGGAAACTCCCCAGAATGTCGACCTGCTTGGAGGCGTCCGCGATGCAGATGAACTTATCCGCCACGGAGGCAATGATTTTTTCGCGGGTCAGCGCCGCGCCACCGCCTTTGATCATCTGCATGTGGCCGTTGATTTCATCCGCGCCATCAACGTAAATGCCCAGACGGTCCGCTTCGTTGAGGTCGAAAACAGTGACGCCGAGGCTTTTCGGCTTTTCCGTGGAAGCATCGGAGCTCGAAACCGCGCCCTCGATTTGCCCCTTCATCGTGCCCAGCGCATCGATAAATTGCGCCGCCGTCGATCCCGTACCAACTCCGACATTGGTACCCGGCTGTGCGTACTGGAGAGCGGCCCATCCTACTGCTTTTTTCAGTTCATCC
>NZ_RPSE01000847.1:0-450 GCF_003949955.1 Streptomyces sp. WAC05292 | reverse complement strand
CTCGGCCTCGGTGAGGCCGGCGGTCTCGTACACGGACGCCTTGACGGCCTCGACGGCGAGGGGGCCGCAGGCGTTGATGAGCTCGGCGGTCTCCAGGGCGGCCTCCAGCGCCGTCCCGTCGGGGACGACGCGGCCGACGAGGCCGATCCGCGCGGCCTCCTCGGCGGAGTAGGGGCGGCCGGTCAGCAGCATCTCCAGGGCGTGGGTGCGCGGGATCTGGCGGGGCAGGCGGACGGTCGAGCCGCCGATCGGGAAGAGGCCGCGCCTGACCTCGAACAGTCCGAAGACGGCTCCTTCGGCGGCCACGCGGATGTCGGTGCCCTGGAGGATCTCGGTGCCGCCCGCGACGCAGTACCCCTCGACGGCGGCGATGACGGGCTTGCGGGGGCGGTGGTGGCGGAGCATCGCCTTCCAGTGCAGGTCGGGGTCGGCCTTGAGGCGGTCGCGGTA
>NZ_RPSE01000846.1:0-705 GCF_003949955.1 Streptomyces sp. WAC05292 | reverse complement strand
GGTCAGGTCCAGGAACCAGCTCTGCGGGCCCCCGCGCTCCCCTCCCGGGCCCGAGCCACCTGCGGCGACGGCAAGAGCACCGCCTTCCCCATCGGCGCGCGGATCCGCGGCGGCCCGTCCGTCTACCGCACCGGCGGCGGCCCGCAGAGCTGGTTCCTGGACCTGACCAACACCACCGCGACCCGGTGCACCGCCATCCACCCCGTCGTGGTGCTGTCGGACGAGGCGCGCGCCCTGCGCGCCGACCACCTCCGGATGGAGTTCGACACCCCCGAGGGCACGCTGCCCGTCAGCCTGGAGGAGAGCGACCGCGACGAGATCATCGCCGTCTTCGACGGCGGCGACGCGTTCTCCGGCTACACCCTTGCGGCGGGCGGCTCCCTGACGGTCACGGTCCATTTGGCCTTCTCGCCGGACGCGTCCACGGGGGAGGTCGTCGCGGACGCCGCCGTCGTCCAGCGGCGCGGCGACGACGGCGACTGGGTCGGCGAGGCCGGAGGCTACCGCTTCACGGTCGAATCCCCGCAGGAGCGCGTCCAGGCCGGATCCCTCGCCCACACGGGCCCGCAGGAGCGGCACGGGGTGGCGGCGGCAGGCGCCGCACTCACGGCGGGCACCGCCCTCCTCCTGGCCGCCCGCCGCCACCCCGTGCCGCTCCTGCGGGCCCGTGTGGGCGAGGGATCCGGCCTGGACGCGCTCCTGCGG
>NZ_RPSE01000845.1:0-705 GCF_003949955.1 Streptomyces sp. WAC05292 | reverse complement strand
ACTAAAGCCGCAGCGCGTTTTGCTGCGACCTGAAGTATGACGGGTAACAACAGAAATTTTGCGCGCTTTCTGTTATCCTTGCGCCGCAATTGCATTATTAACCAGAGGCTTTACATCGTTTATGTCCGGCTGGCCACGAATTTACTACAAATTACTTAATTTACCATTAAGCGTACTGGTAAAAAGTAAGTCTATCCCAGCAGAACCTGCGCTGGAATTAGGGCTCGATACGTCGCGCCCTATTATGTACGTTTTGCCTTATAACTCGAAGGCAGACCTGCTAACGCTTCGCGCTCAATGTCTGGCGCACGATTTACCTGACCCGCTTGAACCGCTGGAAGTCGACGGTACGCTGCTGCCGCGCTACGTGTTCATCCATGGCGGACCGCGCGTGTTCACCTATTACACGCCGAAAGAAGAGTCCATTAAGCTGTTCCATGATTACCTCGATCTGCACCGCAGCAACCCCGATCTGGACGTGCAGATGGTGCCGGTGTCGGTGATGTTTGGCCGTCGTCCGGGGCGTGAAAAAGGGGAAGAGAACCCGCCGCTGCGTATGCTCAACGGCATTCAGAAATTCTTCGCCGTCTCATGGCTGGGACGCGACAGCTTTGTTCGCTTCTCGCCTTCCGTTTCACTGCGCCGCATGGCGGATGAACACGGTACTGACAAAATCATTGCGCAAAAGCTGGCGCGCGTTGCGCG
>NZ_RPSE01000844.1:0-710 GCF_003949955.1 Streptomyces sp. WAC05292 | reverse complement strand
CCGAATGTATGCCTGCTCCGCAAGACGCAGCACTTCCGGATGACGAGGGGTGATTTCCAGCAGACGGTCAACGCCGTGACGTGCGGCATGGTTTTCATTGCGCGCCAGTTGCAGACGAACGCGGGTGATCTCAACCGGAATCGGATCCTTAGTTGAGAGCTCAGACGCGCGTTCGAGATGCTGATTGGCGCGGGCCTCATCGCCTCGCTGTTGCGCCGCCTCAGCGGCCAACAGATAGTTAACAACCGGCTGTTCTGCATGGTCGGCATTTTTCGACATCAGCTTTTCAACCTGCTGATAGTCGCCTTCGGCCAGCTTCAGCAACGCTTGCTCGGTCTGCTTACGGGCGCGACGGCGCTTACGGCCAACGAACCAGCCGCGCGTGTGAACCCCGGTACGGAAAATCCGACGCAGGATCCATTCCACTGCCAGCAGGACGACCACACCCAGGATCAGGATGATCACCAGCCCTGTCACGCTGGTTTCGACGTTGTAGTTATCGGTCTGGATCAATACGTAACCCTGGTGACCCGCGAGCATCGGCCCCAGTACAATTCCGGCGATCAGCAGGATGAAGAGTAAGAAGACTTTTAGCATCATCACTCTCCTTGCGGCGCGCTTTCAGGCGCTGGCGCGGCGGCAGGTGCTTCAGCCGGGCGCTCTGCCGGAACGCCCGGCTGGGCCAGCAGGTTACGCACGCGCGTCTGCAT
>NZ_RPSE01000843.1:0-714 GCF_003949955.1 Streptomyces sp. WAC05292 | reverse complement strand
CTTCTCAGGAAGTGGCGACGCTCATCACCGCGCTCGGCTGCGGCATCGGTCGCGACGAGTACAACCCGGACAAACTGCGCTATCACAGCATCATCATCATGACCGATGCGGACGTCGACGGCTCGCACATTCGTACGCTGCTGTTGACCTTCTTCTATCGTCAGATGCCGGAAATCGTTGAGCGCGGCCACGTCTACATTGCCCAGCCGCCGCTGTATAAAGTGAAGAAAGGCAAGCAGGAACAGTACATTAAAGATGACGAGGCGATGGATCAGTACCAAATCGCGATCGCCCTTGATGGTGCGACCCTGCACGCAAACTCCAGCGCGCCAGCGCTGGCCGGTGAACCGCTGGAGCGTCTGGTCTCCGAGTTCAACGCCACGCAGAAAATGATTGGCCGTATGGAGCGTCGCTATCCGAAAGCGCTGCTGAAAGAGCTGATTTATCAGCCGACCCTGACCGAAGCCGATCTGAGCGACGAGCAGACCGTCACCCGCTGGGTGAACACCCTGGTGAGCGAGCTGAACGAGAAAGAGCAGCACGGCAGCCAGTGGAAGTTCGACGTTCAGCAGAACGCTGAGCAGCAGTTCGAGCCGATTGTTCGCGTGCGTACCCACGGCGTCGATACCGACTACCCGCTGGAGCACGAGTTTGTTACTGGTCCGGAATACCGCCGTATCTGCACCCTCGGCGAGAAGCTGCGTGGTCTGATCG
>NZ_RPSE01000842.1:0-720 GCF_003949955.1 Streptomyces sp. WAC05292 | reverse complement strand
TTATTACGACGCGGCGGTTTGCCCGAAGATTTCGGCGCGCCGCCTTCGGCACGACGCGGCTGCTGACCGCGACCACCGCCGCCCTGACCGCGCCCGCCACCCTGACGACCGTTCTGAATTGGCTCGGCTTTGATTGACGGGTCAACTTCATAGCCCGGGGTTTCAATGCGCGGGATCTCTTTCTTCAGCAGGCGTTCGATGTCGCGCAGCAGCTTGTGCTCATCCACGCAAACCAGAGAGAGCGCTTCCCCGGTTGCCGCCGCGCGTCCGGTACGGCCGATACGGTGAACGTAAGACTCGGAGTCCATTGGGATATCGTAGTTTACAACCAGGCTGATACGCTCAACGTCCAGACCACGTGCTGCCACGTCGGTTGCAATGAGGATATCCAGACGACCGTCTTTCAGACGCTCCAGAGTCTGCTCACGCAGCGCCTGGTTCATGTCGCCGTTCAGCGCTGCGCTATTGTAGCCGCTACGCTCCAGCGCTTCAGCCACTTCCAGGGTCGCGTTTTTGGTACGTACGAAGATAATCGCCGCATCAAAATCTTCCGCTTCCAGGAAACGGACCAGCGCTTCGTTTTTGCGCATGCCGTATACAGACCAGTAGCTCTGGCTGATGTCCGGGCGAGTGGTCACGCTGGACTGAATACGCACTTCCTGCGGCTCTTTCATGAAGCGGCGGGTAATGCGACGGATCGCTTCTGGCATGGTTGCAGAG
>NZ_RPSE01000841.1:0-724 GCF_003949955.1 Streptomyces sp. WAC05292 | reverse complement strand
TATTCAATGTGGACATTTCTGCCGTACTTATAGACACTTTTGTTACTGCTTAACCGCCCGTGCTGGCGGAGAAATCAGGGGGAAAGGCTGAAACATGGCGGACGTAAAAGAGGCGTGATGCTTTTTGGATCTTTTCGCGGGCCATTTTTATACTGCTTTTATCGATATGGACAATTGGTTTCCTTCAGGACCCTTGGGAGAACTGAATCTATGGCCGAACCGCAAAACGATCCCCTGCTGCCGGGATACTCATTTAACGCCCATCTGGTGGCGGGGCTGACGCCCATTGAGGCCGAGGGGTATCTCGATTTCTACGTCGATCGACCGCTCGGAATGAAAGGGTATATTCTGAACCTGACCGTTCGCGGGGAAGGGGTGATTAAAAACGGCGATCGGCAGTTTATCTGCCGCCCTGGTGATATGCTGCTGTTCCCGCCGGGGGAGATCCACCACTACGGACGCCACCCGGATGCCAAAGAGTGGTATCACCAGTGGGTCTATTTCCGTCCGCGCGCCTACTGGCAGGAGTGGCTCTCGTGGCCGGCCATTTTCGCCCATACCGGTTTTTATCGCCCGGATGAGGCGCATCTGGCGCAGTTCCGTGAGCTGTTTGCACAGATTATTGAGGCAGGGCAGGCGGGAGGGCGCTACGCCGAACTGCTGGCCATCAACCTGCTTGAACAGGTAATGCTTGGCCGCATGGAGGCCATAAACAAGCCGCTTA
>NZ_RPSE01000840.1:0-725 GCF_003949955.1 Streptomyces sp. WAC05292 | reverse complement strand
CCCCCTACCTCCGCAGCCACCCCCGCCGCTTCGTGCGTTCCCCTGTGGCGTGGAAAGCCGCGTACGTGCGGGCCGCGTGGCGCAGAGCCGGTTCCCAGTCCGACGACAGTGATTCCGCCGCCTGCCTCGCAGCCGTGCCGCCCTGGATCAGCAGGAGTCGGAATGCCGCTCGGCGGGTGTGGAGCGGCTGTTTGGGTGTGCAGCGGGACAGCAGGTGCGCGGTGTCCAGCACTTCAGCCACCGGGCGGAGGCTGAGGCCCGCTTCGCGGGCCGCCGCGGGGGAGGGGTCGTCCAGGAGGGCGAGCAGCGCGCTGCGGTCGGGGTCGGCGCCCAGGCGGCGGAGCCCGGCCACCGCGGCGGCGCGCACGGCGCCGGAGGGGTGGTCGAGGAGGCCCTGCAGGAGGGGGACGTCCTCGGTGCGGCCGCTTTCGGCGAGGCCGGCCACGGCGTGCGGGGAGCACCCGGACGGGTCGGAGGCCAGGCGGCGGTAGTGGTCGTGCGGGTCGCCGCCGTCCTGGGCGGTGAGCCAGCGCGCGCAGGCCCGTACGAGCGGGGAGCGGTCGGCCAGGTGGGACACGCCCTCAGCGGTGCGGCCGGCCCGGCGCAGGGCGGTGACGCCGGCGGCGCGGACGGTCGGGAGGGGGCTGCCGATGAGGAGGTCCACGGCCTGGTCCCGCTCGGCCTCGGCCTCGTCGTCGCCCCTGTCGCCCCTGTCGGCCCTGTCG